>JAYEJJ010000170.1:0-42612 GCA_034660495.1 Thermodesulfobacteriota bacterium
GGGCATAGCAGAAAACCTTTGTTAAAAATACACAATACTGAGATCACTTTAACTATTTGATTTCTAAACATTTAATTCATGCTAAAAAAGTTAGCTGGTCGACCGGGAAAATGGGAATGCGCCCGGGGGAATCGAGTTGGTTTTCACTCTATACAAAAGGAACCTTTCACTTATGGTTAAAACGTATGGACGGCCGTGTTCCCCTTGGATTTCTTCATCTTTAAGTCAAACCAAAAATAAAAAAAATATTTCTCACTGTTCAACGGCTTACGATCTGCCAGAATGCCACAGAACCAGCAACATGGAAGAAAACAGCTGGTTGCAGGAACACATTCGAGGGATGAATGACAAACTCACGAAGCTTGTCGGCATCACGGCGACTCATTCCATGGCGTTCAAGATCTTGGGGGCTGGTGTGGTCATTATCGCTGGCGCAATTTGCGTCTTGGTTGTCAAATGGCTGGAGGGCAAACTCGGATGATAAAATTTATCCGAAAACTTTTTGGTCCCGGCGAACGTATTTCACGTCTTGCACAAGAGATTGAGGAGCAGAGGCGGGCTGTTGATCGTTTTTACAAAACCCACGGGTTAGCCCGCGGCCGGGGTCTTAAAAAGACACTTGTTTTTTAGTCAGCTTCTGATAAAGTGTGTTGTTTTCAAGGGGTAAAAGATTTGTATGTATTTTGCATACAAAAAAAATACTGGGAAAGGGCTCTGATCAATGAAAACATCGTTTATTTTTTGTATGTATTTTGTTCACATTTTACACACAAAAAACCTGCATTCTGTCGAAAATATGGAGCGGAACAAAAAAGGCCAGCGAGAGTAAAAACCCTGTCTGGCCTTGTTTTCAGTGGAGCCGACGAGCGGAGTCGAACCGCTGGCTTGCTGATTACGAATCAGCTACTCTACCAACTGAGTTACGTCGGCTGTTCAGATATTTGAAGGTATAATTAAATCTTATTGAGTTCAAAAGCAAGAAAAAAATAATGAATCATTTATCAGATATACTTGAGAAAAGAGAGGGGCGTGTTGATTTAACAGGGGTTTCAGGGTCTGAAAAGGCCTATCTGGTGTCCCGGTTTTTTTTAAATACCAGTGCCTCTGTTTTTGTTGTGCTGCCGGACCAGAAAAGTGCATTGCGGTTTCTGGATGATCTCTGTTTTTTTATGCCCGGTTATGAATCCAGCCTGGTATACTTTCCAGGCTATCATATTCTGCCGTTTAAGTCCCTGGTGTATCATAGTGAAACGTCTTCCAAACGACTCTCCGCCCTGTACCGGATAACATCCGGCCGTGACAGAATAATTGTGGTCACCTATATTGATACCCTTCTGCAGCGGATGATTCCCAGAGACGTGCTGGCCTCATCTGCTGAACTGGTGATTAACGGTGAGGAGATTGACAGGGATCTTCTGATTTCAAAACTCAATGCCCAGGGGTATACAAGGGTGTCCCTGGTCGAAGAGCCAGGGGATTATTCCGTCCGGGGCGGCACGTTGGACGTATTTTCTCCGGGCCTTGGAAATCCTGTGAGAATAGAGCTCTTTGGCGATTATGTGGAATCTTTGAGAGCGTTTTCTCCTGTCAGTCAGAGAGGCATTCAAGAGCTTGAAGAAGCTGTGTTTATACCGGCCAGTGAAGCGGTTGTGGAAAAAAAGCATCTGCCGGATATCCTTGGCCGTATCCGTCTTGCAGGGGCCAGGGCAGACATGGATGCCGCAAAAATCAGATCCTGTGTAGAAAAGGTCAGGGACCAGGGACGGTTCCCTGGCATGGAAAGCATGCTTTCCATGATTTATCCGGAACTGGATACGTTGTTTGACTATGTTCCTGAAAATGCCCTGGTTGTTCTGGATGAGCCCGGGGAACTTGAAAAAAAAGCCGTAGATTTTGAGAAAAAAGCCATTGAAAATTATCAGGCAGCCGTTTCAGACCAGGTGCTTTGTGTGGCCCCTGAATCCATTTATATTGGATGGGAAGATGTGAAATTGGCAATGGAGTGTCAGTATCCTGTATCCTTCAACCACCTTCACATTGAAAAGAGCATTCCCTGCCATAAACGTATTCCCCTTGATTTCAGGGATAATTCCGCGCTGACAGCCCGGCTGAAAAGGGAAGAAAAACAAGAGTATATGTTGACTCCCCTGGCTGATTGTATATCTGACAGCATAAAACAGGGGATGGCTGTGATTGTGGCCTGTCCTGGAGAGTCCCGGGTCAAGCGGCTTGTTTCCCTGCTGTCACCCTACGGGATCGAACCTGAGCCTCTGGAGAGTTTTGCTGATATCACGGGAAAAAAGCCGGGTGTTTTTTATGTCAAAGAAAATGTGTCTTCAGGATTTTCTGCTGTGGATGACAGGTTTGTCCTGATCACCGACCAGGAGATTTTTGGGGTTAAGAGACAGACCCGCAGGCCCAGGCGCAAAAGGGCGGTATCAGAATTTATCACCCCGGAGGAATTGAAAAAAGGGGATATTGTTGTTCATCTTGAGCATGGTCTGGGCCGGTATGACGGGCTGTCCACCATCAGTGTGGACGGGATTTCAGGGGATTTTATTCTGATTACCTACAGGGATGAGGATAAGCTCTATCTTCCTGTTGACCGCATGGACATGATTGAAAAATATCTGGGCATTGAGGGGTATACCCCGCTTCTGGACAAGATCGGGGGGAAAACCTGGAAAAAATCCAGGGCCAGGGCCAGAAAAGAGGTGGAAAAAATGGCCGGCGACCTCTTAACCCTCTATGCCAAAAGACGGGTAAAAAACGGATTTTCATTCAGTGTATCAGATGGGGATTTCACCCGTTTTGAGCAGGCCTTTCCCTATGAGGAAACCCCGGATCAGTTAAAGGCCATTGATGATGTGATTCATGATATGGAGCAGGATACCCCCATGGACCGGCTGGTATGCGGGGATGTGGGGTATGGGAAAACAGAGGTGGCAGTCAGGGCGGCCTACAAGGCGGCAAAGGACGGCAGGCAGGTTGCCGTTGTTGTGCCCACCACCATCCTGGCGGAGCAGCACCTGAACACCTTCCGGGAGCGCTTAAATGATACAGCCGTTGTGGTTGAGGCCCTGTCCCGGTTCAGGACCAGAAAGGAGCAGCAGAACATTATTAAACACCTTGAATCGGGACAGATTGATATTGTCATTGGGACCCACAGGGTTTTACAAAAGGATATTGCTTTCAAGGACCTGGGGCTTCTGGTTATTGACGAGGAGCAGCGTTTCGGGGTAAGGCACAAGGAAGCCTTGAAATCCAGGCGGTCCACAGTGGATGTCCTTGCACTGACAGCCACGCCCATTCCCAGAAGCCTGCACATGTCCCTTACCGGCATGCGGGATATCAGTGTGATTTCAACCCCGCCCAGGGACAGGCAGGCCATTGTCTCGTACATTTCAGAGTATGATGATGCCATTGCCGCTGAAGCCGTAAGAAGAGAACTTGCCCGGGGCGGACAGATATTTTTTATTCACAATAATATAAAAACCATTTTTAAAACCGCAGAACAGCTTCAAAAACTGGTTCCTGAAGCGCGTATCGGGGTTGCCCACGGCCGGCTGTCCGAGGCAAACCTTGAAAAGATCATGATTCAGTTTATCAACAGGGATATTGATCTCCTGGTCTGTACCACCATTGTTGAATCCGGCCTTGATATTCCTTCTGCCAATACAATGATCATTAACCGCGCAGACCGGTTCGGTCTTTCCCAGATTTATCAGCTCAGGGGAAGGATCGGCCGGGGAGAAGACCAGGCCTATGCCTATCTGTTTGTTCCGGATGAAAAACGGCTGACACGGGATGCTAAAAAAAGACTGGCCGCATTAATGGAGCACCGGGATCTGGGCTCAGGCTTTCAGATTGCCATGAAGGATCTCCAGATCAGAGGGGCCGGGTCTGCCCTGGGCGGTGCCCAGTCCGGACATATTGCAGCTGTGGGCTATGATATGTTTTTAAAGCTCCTGGATGAGGCCGTGGCGGACCTTAAGGGCAAACCCCTGGTTAAGACGCTTGAACCTGAAATTAATATCCCTGTGTCGGCTTCAATTTCAGAAGACTATGTGCAGTCTATTGAGCAGCGGCTGACCATTTACCGGCGGATGTCACAGATGACCACACTGTCCGAAGTGGCCGACATGCAGCAGGAACTTGTGGACCGGTTCGGCCGGCTGCCCGATGAAGCCGGCAACATGCTTTTTAAGATTATGCTCCGGGTAATGGCAGTCAAGGCCGGCATCAAACGTCTGGATCTGTCCTTTAACTTTATTTTCATGGTGTTTTCAGAAATTCACCAGAAACAGCCGTTTAATTCTGTTGATTCCCTGCCGGTTCCCTTTCAGAGCCATGAATTTACAGCGGAAAATGCATTGAAAATTGTTCTTGGCAGAAAAAGAAAAAGTATATCAAAGTCCCTTGTGGAAGCTAAAAAAATCTTGAAACATATTGCGCTGTATGTTAACAGTTAAGGATTATACTTAGTCCAAACACGGGGTTTTCGTTCAGATACTACTTAATAAAAAAACCGGATAAAAGGTGAATGGTCTCTATTACAGAATCTGGAAAAATTTTCTGGTGTTGATGTGCTGCGGTCTGCTCTGTACTGCCGGCTGCACCAGGTCATCAAACTCCTCAGGTAAAAACGAGTTTCTGCTCAAATGCAGGGATAAAATTATCTCTGTTGATGAGTTCAGTGAAGAGATTGAGATGAAAAAGGCGGGGTATCCCTATGCCATAAAGCATGACCCTGAAGCGTTCTGCCGTTTGATGGCAGATTTGGTTGATCAGCTTGCTGAGGAACTTGTTATCAGGGTTGCGGCTGAAGACAGAGGCTATATCGTATCAGACAAGGATATGGATGCCCTGGAAAAGGATATAAAAAAAGAATATCCCGGCAATTCCTTTGACGCCATGCTCATTGAAAATGCTGTTTCCTATGATTTCTGGAGGAAAAGGCTGAAAATCGAGCTGGTCATGAAGCAGTTTATCAAAAAGGCGCTTACAGAAAAGATAGAAGTGACTCCCGGGGAGATCACCCGGTATTTTAAGCAGTATCAGAAAAAGGAGACCAGCAGGGGTGAGGGGCAGGATACCGGGCCGGAAGAAATGAATGAAACAGACCTGATTGACAGCCTGCGACAGGCAAAGGCTGAAAAGATGTATCCAGAATGGTTTGCCTCCCTTGAACAGCAGTATCCTGTGACCATTAATCACAAAAGCCTGGAAGCGTTTTTAAAAAAATAACACACATGCCATAAGCAGTACAGCAGATCATTAGCAGTACAGCAGATAAGGAAGAGAAAACCTATGCAGAAAAAAAGAACAATAAAAATATCAGAAATGGTTTTTCTGATCATCTTTTTTTTTATCAGCCTCTGCGCAGCTGAGGTGGTCGATCGAATTGTTGCCATTGTCAACGACCAGGTGATCACGTTGACAGAATTGAATCAGGAATTATTGCCCTATGTTGAAAAAATAACCAAATCTGATTATCCCCGTGAAAAAAAGGACAAAATTATTTATCAGCTCAAGCAGGATATGCTGGACCGGATGATCGACCGGATGCTCACGGATCAGGAGGTGGCGCGTATCGGCATCACTGTTTCTGAAAATGAGGTGGATACAGCCATTGAGCGTCTCAAGCAGTCTCAGTTCATGACCCAGGAGGATCTTGAAAAAGCCCTTGCCCATGACGGAGTTACATACCAGGAATACCGGCAGAAAATTCATCAGGAAATATTAAGGCCCAAACTCATCAACTACAGCGTAAAATCCAAAGTGGTGGTGACAGATACGGATGTTAAGAAATATTACCATGATCATAAGGCGTTATACACAGCCAAAAAAAAATACCATCTTTACAATATTCTTATCTCCTTTGACAGGTCTGGTGGGTCAAAATCAGCGCTTTTTGAAAAGGCTCAAAAAATCAGGGAGATGCTGGACAGGGGTAATTCTTTCAAGGAACTGGCAGAAACATATTCCCAGGCGCCCAATGCATCTGACGGCGGGGATCTCGGGATTTTAGAGGCGGATAATCTGTCTGAAATTCTGAAACAGAAAATTTCAAAACTTAAAGTAAAAGAGTTCTCAGATGTCATAGAAACCCAACAGGGCTTTCAGCTTTTTTATGTTGAGGACATTCAGTCGGCAGGTGTTAAAAAATTCGAGGATGTTAAGGAAAAAATAGCAAAAACACTGTACGATGAAATTGTGGAAAAAAAGTTTAATTCATGGCTTGATTCTTTAAGGGAGAATTCCCATATTAAAAAAATGCTTTAAAGCCGTCAGTCTGCAATAATCAGTTCCCCCCCCCTTTTTTTTGTTTTGCTGATTACTGACAACTGCAAAGGAGCTCCCATGCATACGGAAAAAAGTGATGTATTGATAAAAAATATTACAAGGCTTTTAAGGAGAGGTGCAACAAAGCAGCTTGTCAATATTATAAAAAAGACCCATGCGGCGGATCTTTCCTTGATTTCCCGGGAGTTTTCACCGGACAACCGGTACAAGCTGTTTCAACTCATGGATGACCCGGAAAAAAGGGTTGTTTTTTTTTCCGAGCTGGAAGAAAGTGTTTTCCTTGAATTTGTCCAGGCCCTGGAGTTAAAGGACCTGGTCGAGGTGTTTGAAGCCATGCCGGCAGATGACGCAGCTGAGCTTCTTGGCCGGCTGGATGAAGACCTTGCCGACGCCATCCTGGAGAAGATGAAAAAGGAAGACTCCATGGAAGTCGAGCATCTCATGAGCTATGGCGAGGATACTGCCGGCAGCATTATGGTGCCTGACTTTATTGCTCTGAAGCAGGATATTTCAGCCAGAGAGGTCATTGCTTCGCTGCAGAATGAATATCTTGACGTGGAAATGCCGTTTTATGTGTATGTGGTTGATGAATACGGCAAGCTGGTGGGGGTCAGTTCCCTGCGGCAGCTTGTGGTGGAGCCTCCGGAGAAAAAACTGAAGGATTTCATGGCAAAGGATATTGTTTCCGTCAACACCTACACAGACCGGGAGGATGTGGCCCGGGTCGTTTCAAAATATGATTACCTGGCCGTTCCAGTGGTGGATGATGACAACCGCCTGGTGGGGATTGTTACGGTTGATGACGTCATTGACGTACTGCGGGATGCAGCCACTGAGGATATGCTGAAAATGGCCGGTGTCGGCCATGATTACATTGAAACCGAAACCGTGCTGCGCGGTACCAGAATACGGCTTCCCTGGCTTTTTGCCAGTTTTATGGGCGGGGTGGCTGCTTTTTTTATTATAGGCGGATTTGAGGAAAGCCTTGAAAAATATGCCTATCTTGCCGCATTTATTCCGGTGATCATGGGCATGGGCGGCAATATCGGGATCCAGTCCTCTACCATTGTTGTACGGGGTCTTGCCACCGGCCGGATCAATACCAGGGATCTGGTCTCGGTTGTGGCAAAGGAACTGGCCATTGGTTTGATCCTCGGGGTTGTTTACGGGCTGTTTATCGGTGTTGTGGCCAGGATCAGATTCCATTCAGATCCGCTGGCCCTGGAGCTTGCCTTTGCGGTCTGTCTTGCCGTGATTTCATCCATGTCCGTTGCCGCCCTGGTGGGATCCCTTGTGCCCATGCTGTTTGAAAAGATAAAAATAGACCCTGCCGTGGCCACCGGTCCTTTTGTGACTACCTCAGTGGATATTGTCAGTGTGTATTTTTATTTTTTCATTGCCACCCTGCTCCTGGGAATATAAATATGTCAGGATTTTCAACCCAGGGGATTCTGTTAAGGCGGATAGAGTACGGGGACTACGACTTGATTGTCACCTATTTTACCCAATCCATGGGCAGGGTGTCTGTGGTGGCCAAAAATGCCAAAAAAAGTGTAAAGCGGTTTGCAGGGGCACTGGATCCCTTTTCCCTGATGCATATTTACTGCACACTGCCTAAAAAACGAAAAGGACTGCCCGTTCTTGACTATGTGGAAATGATCAATCCCTTTGCAAAAATCAGGATGAATACTGCAAAAACCGGGTATGCCAGTTACTGGCTTGAGCTGATAAACTCCTGGATGGAACAGGGAAAAGCCCAGCCTGAGATTTTTTATCTTCTCAGCTATGTCCTTGATGCGTTGAATTCAGGCGGGGTTGAAAAGGAAGTGTTAAGTCTTTTGTTTCAGATCCGGTTTATGAGTTTTTCCGGCTTTACTCCCAATATTACCAGCTGCGGCATATGCTCAGCACCAGTGGATGAGATTTGTCAGAACCGCATTGTCTTTGATTTTGCAGAGTGTGTTATCCTGTGTGACAAATGCTGCAGTACCAGAAAAAACGGGGTGAATCCCAGGGGGCCGGGATACAGGGTCAGTGTGTCCAAGGGGACCTTAAAGCAGCTGGCCTGGATAAACACCAGAGACATTAAAAGAACAGGTGTTATAAAGTTTCCAGGCTTTGCCGTAAAAGAGGGTGAGCATCTGCTTGAGTCGTTTATTCCCTGTCATATCGGCAGAGAGATGAAAAGTCTTATGTTCTTAAAACGGATACGCGGGCAGTTCCAAAAAGGATGTTAACCAGGAAAGTTACCCATGGATGTCAGAACATATCTTAAAGAAAAAAAAGTGGCAGTATCTGTTCCCTGCCGGATAGATATGGGAGGCACCCTTGACATCAGTACCTTTTCCCTTGCTCTGCACCATTTAAACCCCTGCACTTTTAATATAGCCCTTGATATGCGGACAAGGGTGTTTCTGGGCAGATGGAAAAAAGGCAGGATAAAGATCAGCTCAAAAGGATTTGACAGCGCTGAGTTCAATTCTCTGAAAGCGCCCTTTGATCACCCCATGGGCCTTATGTTTGCCGTTGCCCGGTATTTTAACGCAGACGGAATTCATATTGAGATTGATTCTTCATCTCCGCCAAAGAGTGCTCTTGGGGGGTCATCCTCAGCTGCCGTTGCCATTGCAGCTGCTTTTCTAAGCTGTACAGGAAAGAAGGTCAATCCCTGTGAGGCAGCTGTCATTGCCCATTATATTGAATCCAGTGTGGCAGGGGTTCCCTGCGGGTTTCAGGATCAGCTGGCCGCTGCCTTTGGCGGGGTCAATGTCTGGTACTGGCTCATGGGTGAAAAAGGGCCTTATTTTAAACAGAAAAGCATTTTTGCGTCAGATAATGATGTTGATATTCTCAACAGGCATATTCTGGTGGCATACTGCGGTATTCCCCATGTTTCAAGGGACGTAAACAGCAGATGGGTCAAGGCTTTTCTTTGCGGCAGGCATCGGGACACGTGGGAGGAGATCGTCAGATTGACCCAGGCCTTTTCCGAGGCCGTCATGTCAATGGAGTTTGCCATGGCAGGCAAACTCATGAATCAGGAAATATCTTTAAGACTGTCCATGACCCCGGATGTCCTTGATAAAACTGGAAAAGCCCTTTATGCAGCGGCAGAATCACTGGGCTGCGGGGCAAGGTTTACAGGCGCCGGCGGGGGCGGATGTGTATGGGCAGTGGGAAACAGTACAGATATTGAAAAATTGAAACCGGCCTGGCAGGCGCTCCTGGCTGAAGAAAAACAGGCCCGGCTTCTTGATGCCGGGGTGGACCCCAGGGGCATTGAAATTGTATTATAAAGCCCGTGGGCTTCAGACAGCCGTCAGATGTCATTTGGGATCACGAGCACGAGCACGAGCACGAGCACGAGCACGGTCTTTGCTCTGGAAACTAAAGTGGTCCTGCCCGGCAAAGGGGTAGTCTGGAAGAAAATAATATACGTATATTGCGCAGACCAATTTGTATGATCGGGTTGTTCAGTTTTCGAGAACAGTCCCACCGCCAGCGATTGTCCCGGCAGGAACGAGAACGTAAGAAACAGTCGGCTGTTTCTTCTATGCTCGTGCTCGTGCTCGTTAGACGGCTGAAAAAAAACGGTGTTATGCAGACTATACTTTTGTAAAAAAAAGAGAGAAAAAAAAATGAATTTTCAGGATGTTATTTTAAATTTGCAGAATTTCTGGGCGGAAAAGGGATGTGTGCTTACCCAATCCTATGATATGGAGGTGGGGGCAGGAACCTTTCACCCGGCAACCCTTCTCAGGGTGCTGGGCCCTGAACCCTGGAATACTGCCTATGTCCAGCCCTCCCGCCGTCCAACCGACGGCAGGTATGGAGAAAATCCCAACCGGCTTCAGCACTATTACCAGTACCAGGTGATTTTAAAACCCTCTCCGGCTGATGTGCAGCAGCAGTATCTTGACAGTCTCCATGCCCTGGGAATCAACCCGGATGAGCATGATATCCGTTTTGTAGAGGATGACTGGGAATCCCCCACACTGGGGGCTTCGGGACTGGGCTGGGAGGTCTGGCTGGACGGTATGGAAGTGACCCAGTTCACCTATTTTCAGATGGCGGGGAGTATAGAGTTGAAACCGGTCTCCGTGGAGCTGACCTATGGTCTTGAGCGGATCTGCATGTATCTTCAGGGCGTGGACAATGTGTTTGACCTGAAATGGAACGATGACCGGTCCTACGGCGATATTTACCATCAGCAGGAGGTGGAGCAGTCCACCTACAATTATGAAAGTGCAGATACGGAAATGCTCTTTGATCTTTTTATGAAATACGAGGGGGAAGCCCTGCGGATTGTGGATCAGAAACTGGTATTGCCGGCCTATGAGTTTTGTCTGAAGTGTTCCCATACCTTTAACCTTCTCGATGCCAGGGGAGCCATCAGTGTCACGGAACGAACCGGATATATCGGACGTATCAGAAATATTGCCAGGGCCTGTGCAAAGGCCTATATTGAACAACGGGAAGAAATGGGTCATCCTTTTATTGGCGGGACTGAGAATGAAAAATCAGAGCAGGTGAAAAAATGAATAATCTTTTAATTGAAGTCGGTGCGGAAGAAATTCCGGCAGGATATATTGAACCTGCCCTTAAAGCGTTTAAGGATGATCTGGGAGGCGTTTTAAAAAAAGCGCGGATTGAACACGGGGCGATCAAGTACATGGGAACCCCCAGACGGCTTGCCCTCATGGTGGAATCTCTTGCTGATGTGCAGGCGGCAGAGACCTTAACCGTTACAGGGCCACCGGAAAACGTCGGGTTTGATGAAACAGGCAGGCCCACCATAGCCGCTGAAAAATTTGCTGAAAAAGCAGGGGTCCCTGTAGAAGCTATCTTTATTGCCGAGAGTAAAAAAGGCCGCTATTTAAGCGTGGTGAAATCGGAAAAATGTGAATCCAGTGTAAGTATTCTAGAGCGTATGCTTCCAGATCTGATTCTGGGACTGCCCTTTCCAAAACGCATGCGCTGGGGGGATCTTGATATCAGTTTTGCCCGGCCAGTCATATCCGTTACGGCAATTCTCGGAGACAGGCCTTTGAACTTTACAATTGGGAATATATCCTCACAGCCCTGGGTGTTCGGCCACCAGTTCATGTCCCCGGGCAAGCGGAAAATTCCCTGGGCAGAAGAATATGAAACAGTGCTGTCATCTGCCGGCGTTGTTGTGGATATTGAAAAACGAAAAGCCCTGTTGAAAAAAGAATTGTCAAAACAGGCAGAGGCCTGCCAGAGCTTTATCATAGAGGATGAGGCGCTGGTCGATATTGTCACCAACCTTGTGGAGTATCCCTATCCTGTTGTGGGAAAGTTTGACCATGAATTCCTTGAGCTGCCGGATGAGGTTCTGATCACAGCCATGAGAGAGCACCAGAAGTATTTTGCGCTGGCTGACAAAACAGGGACGCTGACCCCATATTTTATTGCTGTCAACAATACAAAGGCAAAGGATATGGACCTTGTTGCCAGGGGCCATGAAAAAGTGATCCGTGCCCGTCTGGCCGATGCCCGCTTCTTTTTCCATGTGGATCTGGAATCCACCATGGATGATTTTGCGGAAAAGTTGAAACGGGTCACCTTTCAGGCCTCCCTTGGATCCATGCATGAAAAGAGCTGCCGTCTTGCCGATCTGTCCACTTACCTGGCAGCCTTTTTTGAACCTGCCGGTCAGGGGGAGCTGACATCCGACCTGGTTCGGGCGGCCAGGATATGCAAGGCAGATCTTGTCAGCCAGATGGTCATTGAGTTTACAAAACTTCAAGGGGTTATCGGCCGGTTTTACGCAGAAAAGGCAGGGGAGAACCCTGCTGTTGCCAGGGCCGTTGAACAGCACTATATGCCGGTATCTTCAGGCGGAGACCTGCCCGGTGATAAAACAGGACAGCTTCTTGCGATTGCCGACAAGATAGATACCATCTGCGGTTGTTTTTCCATTGATCTGATTCCCACGGGGGCTTCAGACCCCTATGCCCTGCGCCGCCAGGCCCTTGGTGTTATCCAGATCATGGAAGCGGGCAGCTATGATTTTTCTTTAAAAGGTCTGGTGGAAAAAGGGGTGTCTCTTTATACATCGGACAATGAAAAATCAGAAGACATTGTTCAAAAAATACTGGGGTTTATCAGGGACAGAATGGTGAATATGCTGGTTGACCACGGACACTCGAGAAATGCGGTTTATTCCGCGGTAAGTGTTTCTTTTGATAATATACCGGACACCCTCTTAAGGGTAAATGCCCTGGATGCGTTTCGACAGCTTTTGGATTTTGAATCCCTTGCAACGGCGTTTAAACGGGTGGTTAATATTCTCAAAAAAGAAGGGTTCGATGATATAAAGGAACCCGATCCCGCTTTGTTTGAAGCGGATGCCGAAACCGCTCTGTACCAGGCATGCATGGAAACCGGATCAAAGGTGAGGGGATATACAAAAGAGGGGGCATATGACAGTGCTTTAAAGGAAATTGCATCCCTTCGTCCCCATGTGGACCGTTTTTTTGATGATGTCATGGTTATGGTGGAAAACGAGGCTTTAAAAAATAATAGAACAGCATTGTTGTCAAAGGTGGCGGCCCTGTTTGGAAATATTGCGGATTTTTCAATGATATGATCATTGTACTGAGGCTTGACGGCTGACGGCTTTCATATAACCGGCATGGCCGGCCCATTATTGTCGACCTGTCCATAACGAAGAATGAAACGCCGCTGGGGGCTGTCTATCCAAAAAACTTGATGATCGAGTAAAAAAAAATCAGTAAGACAGTTAATGGAGGTATTATATAATGGCAGGATATGATCCTGAAAAGGATAAATTGATCAAAGAGTGGAAGTGTGAAGAGACAGGACTTATGGTGTCCATTCATCAGTACAATGAGGGGGAACCCAAGGTACAGATTGGGCCGAGGATTTTAAAGAAAAAAGACGGGACAGATCGTGCCCCGTCCAAGGCGGGGCGGTTGTCCATTGAGGATCTTGCCTGGTTTTACGATATTATTGATGAGGTTAAAGATGAGTTATCCGACCTTGTCGGACCTGAATAGCCCCTCTTTGATCTCCCCTTTTGGGGCAAGACGGGCTGACGGGACCGTAAGCCCGGCTGCGGCAATGATCAGTACTGAGCCGGATTTCAGATATATCACAGGCGCTGCCCCCTATGGAACCTCTGTTCCCTTTTTTTTGAGTACATTGTTTACCCTGCCCGGCAGAGAAAGTGGTGTTTCAATTGTCGGGCCGTATATGGGGTCGCCTTACGGGGCAGTGCTTCTGGAATCCCTGTTTGCCAGAGGAAGTGATACTGTTCTGGTTCTGGGCTGGTGCGGGGCCATATCAGAGGATGTCAAAACCGGCGATATGATTGTGGTTGAATCGGCTCTGTCTGATGAGGGAACCTCAAGACACTACATGGCATCAGCGGATGATTTTCCTGTTGTATATCCCTGTCCTGAAGCAACCTGCTGGCTGGAAGAAAATTTCGACAAACACAATCTGTCTTTTCACAAGGGAAGGATCTGGACCACGGATGCCATTTACAGGGAAACAGAAAAAAAAATTGATTTTTTCAGGAAAAAAGGGGCCATTGCCGTTGAAATGGAGTGCGCTGCCCTTTTTTCCGTGGCCCGTTACAGGCAAAAGCACATTGCTGCCCTTCTGGTGGTCTCCGATGAGGTGTCCGCCTCAACCTGGGCGCCCGGGTTTAGACGTCAGGTATTTAAGACAGCCAGAAAAAGGGCAGCAGATTTTATAAGGGAAGTCCTGTTATCAGGGCAGCTCTGATTTGGTTTACAGGGCATCTGATTTGGTTTACAGGGCATCTGATTTGGTTTACAGGGCATCTATGCCGATGGATTTCCGGATCTTTTCCAGAAACGGTACTGAATATTCCCTGGCCTTTACAGCCCCTTTTTTAAGAATGGTTTCAATATCTCCCGGGGACTTGAGCAGTTCGCTGTATTTTTTTCCGGGTTCAGTGAGAATTTCATTGAGGTATTCAAACAATTCCTGTTTTACAACGCCCCAGGCAATTCCCTCTTTATATCTTTTTTCCATGTCTTTGACCTCGTCTGGACGGGCAAAGGCCCGGTATATGGCAAACAAGGTGCATGTGGCGGGATCTTTGGGCTCTTCCGGGGCAAGGGAGTTGGTTTTTATTTTCATGATAAGCTTTCTTAACCGTTTTTCAGATTCAAACAGGGGAATGGTGTTGTTGTAGCTCTTGCTCATTTTTCTTCCATCCAGACCGGCAAGCACAGCTGTGTTTTCATCCACAACCGCTTCGGGCAGGGTGAAATGTTCTCCATAGTGGTGGTTGAACCGTCCTGCAATGTCCCGTGTCATTTCAATGTGCTGGATCTGGTCTCTTCCCACCGGCACTTTTCTGGCGTTGAACATCAGTATGTCTGCCGCCATGAGCACAGGATAACTGAAAAGCCCCATGGAAATATCCTTGTCAGGATCTTTTCTTCCCTTTGCCTCATTTTCGGCCAGACAGGCCTTGTAGGCATGGGCTCTGTTCATCAGCCCTTTGGCGGTCATGCAGTTGAGAATCCAGGTAAGCTGGGGAATTTCCGGTATGTCAGTCTGTCTGTAAAAAATTGATTTATCCGTATCAAGGCCCATGGCAATCCAGGTGGCTGCCACTTCAAGGGAGGATCTGCGCATTCTTTCAGGGTCCTGACATTTGATAATGGCATGGTAGTCTGCAAGAAAATAGTATGTAGATGTGTCCGGTTCCCGGCTTGAATCAATGGCAGGACGAATGGCGCCCACGTAATTGCCAAGGTGGGGGGTTCCAGTTGTTGTGATTCCAGTTAAAATATCTGCACTTTTCATGTTATTTTCTCCAATGGTCTTGTTTTGGACAGGGCACCGACTGGGATTGCTGTTTGTTCCGCTTTCTTGACCCTTTTTTGCTGTGAGCTCAAAACTCATGATGGGTTTACAAAAATCAGGATTTATCATATAACCAGTTCGTTAATCAATGTTTTTGTTGTTTTTTTCAATATTTTGGATGCTCTTCATATATTTTTCTGCAAAGGACAGTTCTTCCTCCCGGGTTTCAACTTTTCCGTCAAGCCTGGCATTGAGAATTTCCTCCATTATGGATTTAAATTTCGGGCCTGGTTTAAGTCCCATGGCAACCAGGTCACGCCCCCTGATCTGGATCTGAACATCCTTGAGCTGGGTGTAGAAATGGGAAATGGCTTTTTTGGTTTCATCCTTTCTGGCTGAGGCCATCATATAGAGAATATGTTCAGTACTGAAGATAGACAGCATGGAGTAAAGCATGCTGTTCTTTACAGGAAGGGCCTTTTCAAGCAAATCCAGTCGTTCTTCAGCCTTGAGGCGCTGCCTCAGGGTGATCTTTTCCTGGGTGGGGGAAAATTTAAGCCGGCAACAGATTTCTTCTGCCACCTTTAGGGTACATTTGTGGGTCATGATCATGAAATAAACAGACCACCTCTGATAATTGTCATCAAGATACAGAAGATCGTGCCAGGAAAGGGCTTTCTGGGCGGCTTCCATGAGTTTGAAAATCTGTTTGTCAAAATAAAGTTCAGGATGAATCACTTTTTCAAGGCCGTAGGATTTCAGCGTGATGATGGCGGGAATGGGATTTTCCTCTTCAAGGATCTGCCGCAGTTCAGAAAATACCCTTAATCCGCTGAGATTTTTGAAAAAATCAATTTTGACAGCATTTTTTATGAGGCTGGCGGTGAGCTTGCCAATGGTGAAATCATACCGGTTTGCAAATTTAATTGCCCTGAACACCCGGGTAGGGTCTTCCACAAAGCTTAAATTGTGTATGGTTCGGATGGTTTTATCCTTCAAATCCCGCTGGGCACCGAAAAAATCGATGAGGGTTCCGAAATAATCCTGGTTCAGGCGGACAGCCAGGGCGTTTATGGTAAAATCCCGGCGGAACAGATCCAGCTTGATTGAGCTCATTTCAACCGTGGGAAGGGCCGCAGGAAATTTGTAATACTCAAGTCTGGCCGATGCCACGTCAATTTTGTATCCATCAGGCATTACAATGACTGCTGTGCCGAATTTTTTATAGGCATTGCAACGGCCCTCTACCATGGCGGCAAATTTTCTGGCAAAGGCAATGCCGTCGCCTTCTACGACAATATCCAGATCATCCACCCGTTTGTACAGCAGAAGATCCCTGACAAAGCCGCCGACCACAAAAATAGAAAGATGAAGTTGGTCTGCTGTTTTTCCAAGGCTTTTTAAAAGTGCCAGGGTTTTTTGGTCCAGCCGTTCCTTAAAAAAATGAAGGATATTTCTTTTTTTAGCAAGGCGGTTAGCATTGGTTTCCCCCTGGTCCGACGGGTCCTCTTTTTTCTTTTGCTGAACAAGGAAATTTAACAGGTCTGTCCGGGTTAAGGCTCCAATAACGGTGTCTTTTTCAACAACCGGCAGAATACGCTGTTTTCCGTCCATTATTTTGTTTTCAATTTCAGGCAGATCTGCATCAGGGGAGATGGCTGTGATTTCTGTTGTCATATATTCCCTGACCGGAAGATGGGCCAGTTTGTGGTAAAGGGCCTTTTCAATAATCTGCCTTGTTATATACCCTTTGAGATGTTTTTTTTTCTTTTCAAAGATTAAAAGGGCGTTGACATTGTACTGGGTCATGATAAGGCTTGCATCTTTGCAGGTGACATGGGGCTCAATGGTTATGGCCGGGGACGACATAAGCTCCCTTGCAATATTGGTGGCATGGATTTCCTGCTGAAGTGTTTTTAAAAGCTGCTGTTCTGCCTGGGCCAGGGTTTTTTCTTCAACTTTTGCCGAAGCAGCATAGGGGTGGCCCCCTCCGCCCATAAAGGAGAGAATTTTGCCCACATCGGCGTCTTCAGTTCTGCTTCTTGCTATGATATTGATTTTGTTGCCCATCAGAACAATGGCAAAGAAAATATCCAGGTTTTCCATCTTCATGACTTTCTGAACTATGGCGGCAAGGTCATTGATGTATTCAGGCGAGGAAATGGTAGAAATATGGACATCCACCCCATTGATCCGGTGGCAGGTCATTTCGTTGAGCAAATCATTGAGCCAGGTCACCTGGTCCGGCCGGATTTCCTTGATCACCATGCTGGCAACGGTTTTAAGATCTGCACCGCAGGTCAGAAGAAACCCGGCTTCCCTGAGATCCTTTTCAGTTGTGGAGGGATAGGTAAAAGAGCCTGTGTCCTCGTATATGCCAAGGGCCATTATGGTTGCTTCTTCAGGGCTGATGCGTATATTTTTTTCCCGGATCATTTCAGTTAAAATGGTCACGGTTGCCCCTGTGGCACGGTTTATTTCAAAAACGCCCCTGACATCGTCGGGATGATCCGGGTGGTGATCATAAATGTGAATTTCAATGTCTTTACGGTCAAGCAGCCTGGATATGGCCTTTATTCTTTTTTTCTGGCGGGTGTCAACCAGAACCAGTTTTTTGACATGGGAATGATCAATGTCATCCACCGCTGCCATATTAAACAGATAGCTCATGGAACTGATGAAGAAATCCCTGAGATTTTTTTCCTGGGAGCCGGGAAAAATAATAATTGAATCCGGGTAAAGTTTCTGGGCGGCAAGCATGGAGGCCACTGCATCAAAATCTGCATTGACGTGGCTTGTGATTATGGTTTGTGTTTTGATTTTCCCGGTTTTTTTTTTATGATTTCTGCCCTGCATGGATTTACAAAATACTCCCTTGTCCTTGATGATCCGGTTTTTGTGTCTGATTTTACAGCCCTCTGTCCCGCCTGGTACTGGACTTGAAAATGGATGTCCAGGCCGGCACACCGGCGCGCAGATCTTTAAGAATTTAACAGAAGCGCTGAACAATTACAAACACTTTGCCTTAAGCCTGCATGAAAATTTTTACAGGGGGGGAGGATTCCTTTGTTGACAATAAAAGTCTATCAATTATATACTTTTATCTCAACAATCAAAAGCTTTATATGAAACAGCCGATTAAGAGCCCCCAGCGGCACTCTTCTGTTTCATTCTTCGTTGTGGGTTAGTCGGAAACGAACGCTTAAAACTTTCATATAACAACCATGAGCAGCATGCTCACAACAAACCATGAAAGCCTTCAGCCGTCAGTAAGCAGCAGGGTTTTACTGGAAGCTGAGTACTGAAGGCTTTCATATAACGACAATGCCTTGACAGGCACAACAAAGCATGAAAGCTGTTAGCTGAGTACTGATGGCTGATGGCTGATGGCTTTCATATAAAAAAGCGCTCCAAATGCAAAAGGAATTACCATGCCGGTTTATCTGTGGAAAGGGAAAAATTCCAGAAATAGAAAAGTTAAGGGGGAAATGGATGCAGAAAATGCGGATCAGGTTAGATCCAGTCTAGCCCGCAGGAAAATTGAGGCGGTCAAGGTCAAGGAAAAACCCAAAGATCTGTTTGAGAATATTGGTTTTCTGCAGCCCAAGGTTAAGGAAACGGATGTGATCATTTTTGCCAGGCAGTTTTCTACCATGATTGATGCAGGCCTTCCCCTTCTCCAGTGTCTGGATATTCTCTATGCCCAGCAGGAAAATTCAACCTTTAAAAAAATATTAAAAGAGACCAAGGAGTCTGTTGAATCAGGAGAAACCTTTGCCGATGCCTTGAGAAAATACCCCAAAATTTTTAATGAATTGTTCACCAATATGGTGGCGGCCGGTGAAGCCGGCGGTATCCTTGATGTTATTTTAAGACGGCTTTCCGCATATATGGAAAAAATGGCCAAATTAAAAAAACAGGTTAAGGGCGCCATGACCTATCCGGCCATTACAATGGCAGTGGCTGTTATTGTTGTGGGGATTATCCTGGTGTTTGTGATTCCTGTCTTTTCTGAAATGTTTGAAGGATTTGGGGAGGCTCTGCCGACGCCTACCCTTGTGGTCGTTGCCATGAGTGATTTTGTGATCAATAAGATCGGCTATATTATCGGAGGCTTTTTTGCAGCGGTATTTTTAATTAAACGGATATATTCAACGGAAAAAGGGAAAATTGTCATGGATGATTTTTTCTTAAAACTTCCTGTTTTCGGTATCCTTATCAGAAAGGTGGCGGTTGCCAAATTTACAAGAACAATGGGCACAATGATGTCCAGCGGGGTTTCAATCCTTGAAGCCCTTGATATTGTGGCCAAAACCGCAGGCAATAAAATTGTTGAATTTGCAATCTATGATGTAAAATCCGGTATTTCAGAGGGGAGATCCATGGCTGCCCCCCTTTTGGAAAGCGGTGTATTTCCGTCAATGGTCTGTTCCATGATTTCAGTGGGGGAGGCCACCGGCGCCCTGGATACCATGCTGGAAAAAATAGCTGATTTTTATGATGAAGAAGTGGATCAGGCCGTTAAAAATTTGACAGACATGATTGAGCCTTTTTTACTGGTTTTCCTGGGTGTGGTCATCGGCGGGCTGGTTATTGCCATGTATCTTCCCATATTTAAAATGGCGGGAGCCATAGCATAGGTTGAAACAGGTTGTGACCCGATTTTCACTTAAAGACAGCCACGATTCACTGCGAAGGCTTAAATGGCTGATATGGTTCAGGGCATTTTTTGCCCTGGTTCTGCTTGTTTCCACCTTTATCTTCTGCACCAGTGAAGATCTCTGCTCAGAGCATAAGCCCTTTATCTTTCTTTACGGCATATCGTTTTTTCTGCTTTTCCTGTCCCTGATTTATTCTGTCTTATTGATTAAACTGAAGTCAACCCATGTTTTTATCTATTTTCAGCTGTTTCTGGATTCTTTTATCGTAACCATAATAATCTGCATTACAGGGGGGTTTTCAAGTATTTTCACCTTTTTATATCTACTGGTGATCATCAGTGCCAGTATGCTGCTGTTTAGAAGGGGAAGTATGGTGATTGCGCTTTGCTGCAGCTTACAATACGGGGTTCTCATCGATCTGGAGTATTTCGGCATTGTCAAACCCTTTGGACATACCATGGTTCTTGCCGATTCTGTCGCGTGGACCCATGTCATATACCGTATTGTTATTATTATGGGGGCCTGTTTTGCCGTTGCTTTTTTAAGCGGGATTCTTGCCCTTCAGGCCAAGCGGGCCCGGGGAGATCTCAAGGTAATGGAAGGGCACCTTCGCCGGGTAAAAAGAATGGCTGCCATGGGCGAACTGGCCTCTTCCATTGCCCATGAAATTAGAAATCCCCTGGCCTCTCTTTCCGGTGCCATCCAGCTCTTAAAAGAGGATACCGACCCCGGCTCTGCCAATTACAGGCTGATGAAGATCGTGCTGAGGGAAACAGAAAGACTGTCCAAAATTGTCAGTGACTTTCTGGTGTTTGCAAAACCGCAGAAGATTGACACTGAGAACCTGCGTCTGGATCAATCCGTAAAGGAGATCGTTTCCCTGTTCCGGCAGGACCCTGTCTGCAGAAAAGGGATTGAAATAAAAACAAAAATCAACAGTCCTGTATGGGTCAATATGGAGCAGGGGCATCTGCGTCAGGTGTTGTGGAACCTTTTGAAGAATGCCGCAGAAGCCATTAAGGAAAACGGGGTGATTCAGGTTAAAGTCATTCAGTACAGAAACGACAGGGTGCATCTGACAATAATGGACAACGGATCAGGCATAAGAAAAGAGGATATAGATTCCCTGTTCGACCCCTTTGTGACAACCAAGGCCAGCGGGACCGGGCTGGGTCTGTCCATTGTCCATCGAATCATTGATACCTATCAGGGTATGATTGACCTGGAAACAGAATGGGGGCGGGGAACCGTGTTTACTCTTATTTTAAACAGTGCCCCTCAGAGTGAGTCAGGAGCAGGCATGGAAAAAAGGGACAAATCCTGCGATTAATTATTGTTACTTGACACTGCCTTATGATCTAGGCTATTAAACACCCTGCTGATACATATTCTTGCAATAACCGGCATGGCCGGCCCATGATTACGGATCCGGCCACAACAAAGAATGAAACGCCGCCAGCGGCAATGCTCAGGCGATTGTTTCATTTTAACCATTACAATACCATGAAAATCTGACAAAGAGAAAAATAAAACAATAAAAATGGAAGATGTCAACAAGCTGTTAAAAGCGCGTAAAGCTAAAATTGATGAATTGAAAAAAAACAATGTAGCCCTGTATCCCAATGATTTCAGAACAAGCCATGCTGTTGAGGACGTATTGTCACTTACCCGGAACCAACCGGATGATCTGGGGGAAAACGGGCTTAAGTTCTCCCTTGCAGGCAGAATGATGGCAGTGAATAAATTCGGCAAATCTTCCTTTATAAGATTTAAGGACAGAACTGGTCAGATTCAGGCCTATCTTCAGAAAAATACCCTGGGAGACGAAGTCTATGCCCTGTTCAAAAAACTTGATGTGGGTGATTTTATAGGGGTTACAGGCCCTGTCTTTCAGACCAGGACAGGGGAGTGGACGATTCTGGCAGAAGAATTCAGGCTCCTTTCCAAGTCGTTCAGGCCGCTTCCGGAGAAATTCCACGGTATCAAGGACCCTGAAAAGAGATATCGGCAGCGGTATCTTGATTTGATAATGAATGAAAAAACCAGGGATATTTTTCAAAAGAGAAGCCAAACCCTTAAGGTGATGCGGTCTTTGTTTGAGGAAGCCGGCTTTATGGAGGTTGAAACCCCCATGATGCAGCCCCTGCCGGGAGGGGCGGAAGCCACCCCCTTTAAAACCTGGCACAATGCCCTGAACATGACGCTTTTTTTGCGTATTGCGCCGGAACTTTATCTGAAAAGACTGGTTGTCGGCGGATTTGAAAAAGTGTTTGAGATCAACCGCAATTTCAGAAACGAGGGTGTATCTACCCGGCACAATCCTGAGTTCACAATGGTCGAGTTTTACCAGGCCTATGCAGATTATAACGACCTCATGGAATTTACGGAAAAAATGTTCAGAAAAATTGCCCTGGCAGTCACAGGATCGGAAAAGGTGGCATACCAGGGGGATATTATTGATTTCAAAGGCCCTTGGAAGAAAATTGATCTTCACGATGCCCTGGTGGACATCGGCGGACTGGACCGGGCTATACTTGATGACAAAAAAGGGCTTCTCGCCTTTGCTGCAGAAAGAGACATAAAAATTACAAAAAAGGAACGTCACGGCAAGGTGCTGACCAAGCTTTTTGATATGCTTGTAGAGCCCTGGCTGATCCAGCCCACATTTGTTACAGGGTATCCGGTTGAAGTATCGCCCCTTTCAAGAAAAAGTGATACCAACCCTGATGTGACCGACAGGTTTGAGCTGTTTATTGCCGGTAAGGAGATTGCCAATGGGTTTTCCGAGATCAATGATCCCGAAGATCAGCATGCCAGGTTTCTGGAGCAGGTGTCCCAGAGGGAGGACGGCGACAGTGAGGCCCACACCATGGATTCAGATTATATTGAAGCAATGGAATACGGCATGCCCCCGACCGCCGGCGAGGGAATCGGCATTGACAGGCTGGTCATGCTTTTGACGGATGCCTACTCCATCAGGGAAGTGATCCTTTTTCCCCATATGAAAAACAATTAAAACAGATTCCATGTCCCTTGAATTTTTTATAGCCGGGAAGTATCTCAAGGCCAGGAGAAAAGAAGGGTTTATTTCTGTAATATCCTTTCTCTCCGTTGCTGGTGTGGCTGTCGGCGTTATGGCCCTTGTCGTTGTAATTGCCGTTATGACCGGCGCAGAAAAGGATTTCAGGAAGCGGATTCTCGGCGTGGAGCCCCATGTGCTTGTGATGACCTATTCCGGAAGGATAAACAACAGCCAGGAAATCCTGGAACAGGTGGATCAGATCAAAAAGGTTACAGCGGTTTCTCCCATTATTTTTGGTCAGACCATGATAAGAACATCAAATTCCCTGTCCGGGGCAATGGTAAGGGGGATTGATCCGGACTCCAGGGTGAATCCCATCAAAGGGATTTCCCGGGAAAAACTGGTAAAAGACCTTGGCCTGATACAAGAAAAGGGGACCCTGCCGGGTATTGTTCTGGGAAAGGAACTGGCTATAAATATCGGTGCGGCCCCGGGGGATAAAATTGTGCTTATGTCACCTGGCGGTATGATTTCACCAGTGGGTCATATTCCTTCCCTTAAACGCTTTGTGGTAAAGGGAACCTTTGAGTCCGGCATGTATGAATATGATACATCCCTGGCCTATGTGCACATCAAAGAGGCGCAGAAGCTCATGGGCATGAAAGACAAAGTGTCTGCTCTGGGCGTATGGGTGGACAATGTGTTTACCGCAGACCAGGTGAAAAAAGCCATAGAAGCTGAGCTTAAGGCCCCTTTTTATGCCAGGGACTGGATGGAGATCAATAAAAGCCTTTTTTCAGCCTTGAAACTGGAAAAAGCAGCCATGTTTATTATTCTGACATTGATTATTCTGGTGGCAGCCTTTAATATTGCCAGTGCCCTGATCATGATGGTCATGGAAAAGACAAAGGATATTGCCGTACTCAAGGCAATGGGCGCAACAGATGGACTGGTGCGGCGGATTTTTATGGTTAAAGGGATGATCATCGGGCTGCTGGGCACATTGTTTGGTACGGTTTCAGGCGTTCTGGTATGCCTTGTCCTTGAAAGATATAAATTTATTGAACTGCCTTCTGCATATCCCTTTACAACGCTCCCTGTCCAGCTTGAATATTTTGATGTGTGTCTGATTTCTGTATCAGCTGTTGTGATCTGTTTTGTTTCCACGATTTATCCTTCCTGTAGAGCGTCTAAAATGGATCCGGTGGAGGCCCTGCGGTATGGATGAAAATAGGAGCCAGCCCCTTATGCGGCTCAGGTCTGTTTCCAAGGGGTTTAATACAAAAGATGAAAAAATAGAAATTCTCAACCAGGTGGATTTTGATATTTACCAGGGGCAGACCATTGCCGTGGTAGGGGCGTCAGGGATCGGCAAATCAACTTTTCTCCATGTGATCGGAACCCTTGACCGCCCGGACAGCGGGTCTCTTTTTTTTCAGGACTGTGATCTTTTGTCCATGAATGACGCAAAACTTGCCCGTTTCAGAAATAAAAAAATAGGTTTTGTATTTCAGTTTCATCATCTTCTTTCAGGATTTACAGCTCTGGAAAATGTGATGATTCCCTGTATGATCAGCAGGGTTTCCAGAAAACAGGCCTTGGAAAAGGCAAAAACGGTTATCTCCAGACTGGGACTTGAAAAGCGGCTGTATCACCGGGCCGAAGACCTGTCCGGCGGAGAGCAGCAGCGGATAGCCATGGCCCGGGCCCTTGTGATGAATCCGGATCTTCTTCTGGCGGATGAGCCCACAGGTAATCTGGACAGAAAAAACAGCAGTGAAATGCACCGTTTGATTATGGCGTTGAACCAGGAATTCAACATGACCCTGGTGGTGGTTACCCATAATGAAGAATTGGCAGGTCTTATGCAAAAAAAAGTGACGATTAAGGAAACGAGAATCATATCTGTTGATTGAAATTTTAAGGTAAAGACTAGTAGAAAAATTATTCTATGGATGCTGACGTGCTGAAAAAAATAATATTTGTTCTCAGTGTAAGTGTGTTTGTTTTTTCCCCCTGTGTTTCAGCGGGAACATCCCCCCGGATTGGTGTT
Organism: Thermodesulfobacteriota bacterium; assembly: GCA_034660495.1. Lineage (GTDB taxonomy): Bacteria > Desulfobacterota > Desulfobacteria > Desulfobacterales > Desulfobacteraceae > DATFJZ01. The sequence continues at coordinate 24,875 of JAYEJJ010000170.1, forward strand.
TTTCCGTTTACGATAAATGCGGATAAAGACCTGAACAATTACAGTACACGTATAGCTGAAGTTATGGCTGATGCTTTTGAAAAGCGCGGGGCAGACGTGGTGGTTATCGAGGATATGGATTCCAGTATCCTGGTCAACCGTGAGAACATCAAAAACCTGGGGGTGGACCGTCAAATCGACTGGTTTATCCGGGGAAATCTCTTTGCCCTGGGAAACAGAATCAGTATTGATACTGAGTTGACAAAAGCGTTTTCTCCTATGGAACCGGTGTCTGTTTACAAAGAAATACAAAATGAGGAAGCGGTTTTCTCTGCTGTTCATGAGATTATAAAAAAATTGTCCGGAGAAGTTTTCAGCAGAAAAATTATTTCAGAAATTGAGGTATCAGGGAATAAACGCATTGAACCCTATGCTGTATTGAACAATATTGATGTTAAAACAGGTGATTTTCTGGACCCAAAGGCCTTATCAGAAAATTTGAAAAAAGTTTATGAAATGGGCTATTTTGAAGATGTAAGGATTTTAAGGGAGCAGACAGATCAGGGCGTAAAGCTTGTGTTTCAGGTCCAGGAAAAACCTTCTGTGAGAAAGATAAAAATTTCCGGCAACAATATTTTTGAAGATGATGAAATCAGCGAGGTTATCGGAACCAATACCGGATCTATTCTCAATATTTTTAATCTCAATAAGGATGTACAAAGAATCAAAACCCTTTACACTGAAAAGAATTATCACAACAGCAAAGTATCCTATAAGACTGAAATGCTTGATCATAACCAGGCAGACCTTGTTTTTATGATTGAAGAAAATGAAAAGCTGAAGATTGAGACGATTCTGATAGACGGCAATAAAAATATCTCAGACAAGGAGATCCAAAAAATCATCAAAACAGATGAAAGGGGTTTTTTTTCATGGATCACCTCTTCAGGGGATCTTGATAAAAACGAATTGCAGCAGGACGTCTACAGGATAGAGGCCCTGTATAAAAACAGGGGGTTTATGGATGCCCGGGTGTCAGAACCTGAAATTGACTACCAGGAAAAGGGCATTATCGTTACCTTTAAAATTGACGAGGGAGATCAGTTTAAAATCCGCGATATTAAATTTACAGGGGATCTGCTGTTTTCCAGGGAAGCGCTTATGGAGAGGATTGTCCTTGACAGATCTGAGCTGTTTAACAGGGATCAGCTGCGCAAGGATATTTTAACCCTTTCGGATGCCTACGCGGACAAAGGGTTTGCAAAGGCCCGGATTGTTCCGGAGATCAACCGGGATGTTGAATCAAAACAGGTGGATATAACCTTTGACATGAAAAAGGGATCTCCGGTCTATATTGAACGGATCATCATCAGCGGAAACACAAAAACCCGGGACAAGGTGATCCGGCGGCAGCTCAAGGTGTATGAACAGCAGCTTTACTCAAAAACCGGGATTCAGCAGGGGGTCCGCAATCTGACCCGGACGGATTATTTTGAGAACGTAGACGTGTCAACCACCGACGGAAGCAAAGAAAACACCTTGAATCTCAATGTCGAGATTACTGAAAAGGCAACCGGTGCCTTCAGCTTTGGCGGCGGGTACAGCAGCGAAGAATCCATTTTCGGCATGGTCTCAATATCAGAAAGAAATCTTTTCGGCAGGGGACAGACCCTTGCCCTCAAGGCTGAAATATCGGGGTATGCCAACCGGTATACCTTAAGTTTTACAGAACCCTGGCTTTTTGATATTCCGCTGTCTGCCGGGTTTGATCTTTACAACTGGGAAACAGAGTATGATTACTATGACAAGGAAAGCAGGGGGGCTGCCGTCAGATTTGGATATATGATTCTGGATTATACCTATCTGTGGTTTAAATACGGGTTTGAGGATTTTGAGATCACCAATGTTGATGACGATTATACAGATGTGGATCCAGGCACCTATGTTACCAGCAGCGTCACCACCTCTCTAAGCTATGATTCCAGAAATTCCAGGATTAATCCGACCCGGGGCATGGATCACAGAATTTCTGTTGAATATGCCGGTCAGGGCCTTGGCGGAGAGATTGATTTTATCAAATATATTGCCGAAACCGGATGGTATTTTCCTTTATTCTGGAAGTTTACAGGATTTCTCCATGCCAAGACAGGCTATCTGGATGATAAGTCGGACAGGGATATTGAAATTGATTATGAGAGATTTTACCTTGGCGGCATGAATTCCGTCAGGGGATTTGACTGGCAGGATATCAATGCATCCGATTCAGATGAAATTGAGATCAGGGGCGGAGAAAAAATGATTCAGTTCAATGCTGAATTGATTTTTCCCCTTTTTGAGGAGGTGGGTCTGACCGGTGTTGTTTTTTATGATGCCGGTGATGTGTATGCTGACAGCGAGGATATTCAGATTCAGGACCTGTACTCCAGTTATGGGGCCGGGTTCAGGTGGCAGTCGCCCATGGGGCCCATCCGCATCGAGTACGGATTTATCCTTGAGGGAAAGGAGTATGATTCAGGGGAAGGCAGATGGGAGTTTTCCATGGGCGGGGCGTTTTAGACGACAAAAATATAAATTATGTATGGAGGATAAAATGAAGAAAAGTATGACAGTGATGTTTGCAGCAATGGTTTTGATTCTGGGAAACCTGGTGACACTGAATGCAGCAGATGCGTTAAAGGTGGGGATTGTTGATTTCCAGAAAATTCTGGCTGAGTCAGACACGGGCAAAGCGGCAAGGACTGAAATAAATAAAAAGGGCAGGGAACTGGAAGACTCTCTAAAGAGCAGGGGGGAGGAAATTGAGGAACTGAAAAAAAAGATAGACCGGGAATCCCTTGTCATGAGCAAGGAAAAGCTGGAGGAAAAACACCGGGAGTTGAGGATAAAAATCAATGATTTCAAGTCTATGCAGAAAAACTATGCAGACCGGTTCAAGGAAATGGAAGCCCGTCTTATCAATCAGATCAAAAGAAATGTGCTTGAGATTGCCCGTGACACAGGAGAAAAACAAGGATTTTCATTGATTCTTGAGGGAAATGAGGCAGGGGTCATCTATTTTTCTGAACCCCTTGATATTACAGATTCTGTTATAAAGGCATACAACAGCAGGCAGACGTCTGAATAGTCTCAGCATCGGGGACAGAGTTGAGATGGAAGGACGAGAAAAACCGTCTTGTCAGGCAGACAGATATTTAAGACAGAGAGGACAGTGATAAGATGGAACTGACAGTCAGAGACATTGCTGAAACTATCAATGCTGCTGTACTTGGAGATGATTCAAGGAAAATCATCGGTGCAGCGTCTTTTGAAGAGGCGGGCAGGGAACATATCACATTTGCTTCGGATCCCAAATTTTTAAAGGGGCTCGACAGAACCCGGGCCGGAGCAGTCATGGTTCCTGAAAATTATGAAATCTCAGATACCTGTCAGACATCAGCGGTCATTTTAAAAACCCGTCATCCAAAATTGAAATTTTTCCGTATACTGGCATTGTTTCATCCCCCAAAGCCTGTTGAAAAAGGCATTTCCCCCCGGGCAGGTATCGGCAGATGTTTTTCTGTGGGTCATGATACAGCCATTGGCGGGAATGTGACCATTGGAGATAATGTGACGCTGGGCAGCCGGGTGACACTGATGCCCGGTGTTTATATCGGGGATGGTTCAAAAATCGGAGATGACACCCTGATCAAACCCAATGTCACCCTGATGGAGGGAACCATTGTGGGCAGACGGGTGATCATCCATTCCGGTACAGTTATCGGGTCAGACGGGTTCGGGTTTACACCGGCCAGGGAAAAACATGAAAAAATCGTCCATGCCGGATATGTGCAGATTGAGGATGATGTTGAAATCGGTGCCTGCAACACCATTGACCGGGGAACCTTTGGCAGAACCTGGATAAAAAAAGGGGTTAAAACAGATAACCTGGTTCATATTGCCCACAATGTCACCCTAGGGGAAAATACCCTTGTGGTGGCCCAGGCCGGAATAGCCGGCAGTACACGTATCGGGGACAATGTGATCCTTGCCGGCAGAGCCGGGGTGTCAGGGCATCTTAAAATCGGGGACGGGGCTGTTGTGGGACCGGGTGCCGGGGTTCTTAAAAATGTCAGGCCTGGAGAAATTGTTTCAGGCATGCCGTCCATGCCCCATAAAAGATGGCTTAAGGTGGGTACGATTATGTCAAGGCTGCCTGAACTTAGAAAGCGTATCCTTGCTCTGGAAAAAAAAATAAAAAGTTTTGAAAAATCCTAACGGAGTTTTTATATGATTCACCCAACGGCAATCATCGATCCCGGGGCTGATATTGATGATAATGTCACCATAGGACCTTTTGCAATAATTCAAAACAATGTGACCATCGGGGCCAATACCTCCATTGGTCCCTATACCATTGTGGACCAGTACGCGTCCATTGGACCGGACTGTACAATTTTTCAATACGCATCCATTGGGGCGTCTCCCCAGGATTTAAAGTTTCATGGTGAAAAATCCTATCTAACCATTGGCAAAGGGTCCATTATACGGGAATTTGTTACCATAAACCGGGGAACAGAAGCCGGCGGCGGGGTTACAGAAGTGGGAGAGGAAAACTATCTCATGGCCTATACCCATATTGCCCATGACTGCAGGACAGGCAGGAAGGTGATCCTGGCCAACAATTCAACCCTTGCCGGCCATATTGAGCTTGGCAACCATGTGACCATAGGCGGTCTTGTGGCAGTACACCAGTTTGTAAGGATCGGTGATTTTGCCTATATCGGCGGCAAATCTGCAGTGGTAAAGGATATCCCGCCCTATGTAATTGCAGCCGGTGACAGGGCCACCCTCCATGGATTGAACAATGTGGGATTGAAGCGGCAGGCTTTTACAAAATCCACCATTTCAGAGTTGAAAAAAGCCTACCGGATTGTTTTCAGGATAGGACTTACTGTAAAAAAGGCAGCAGACCGGGTAAAAGCAGAAGTGGAGCAGATCCCTGAAGTGATCAATTTTATGAAGTTTATACAGGACTCCAACCGGGGAATCACCCGTTAGATTATGACTCAGCCCATCAAAATAGGACTTATCGCAGGCGGTGGGCAGTTTCCCCTTCTTTTTGCAGCTGCAGCTGCAAAAAAAGGATATCAGGTCCATGCTGCTGCCTATGTAAACGAGGCCTCACAGGATATAGAAAAATACGTTGCTTCTGTGGAATGGCTTTTCCTCGGTCAGCTGGGCCGTTTGATAAGATTTTTTAAAAAAAACGATATCACCCAGGTTGTTATGATGGGCAGTGTCAAAAAAACCCGGATTTTTACCGATATTAAGCCGGATTTAAAGGCCATGGCCTTTATAGCTAAAATGAGACATACCCATGATGACTCTGTGTTACGTGCGTTTGCAGTACGCCTTGAAAGGGAAGGCATTGCCATAAAACCATCTACGTTTCTTCTGCCCGAACTGATTGCTCCCAAAGGGTGCTGGACAAAGCGCAATCCCGGAAGAGCTGAAAAAAAGGACATAAGAACAGGGTGGCGCATGGCAAAGGAGATTGGCCGCCTTGATATTGGGCAGTGCGTAATTGTCAGTAACGGCACGGTTCTGGCAGTGGAAGCAGCAGAAGGCACAGATGCAGCCATACGAAGAGGGGGCGCCCTTGCAGAATCCGGGGCGGTGGTGGTCAAGTTGTCAAAACCCAATCAGGATTTAAGATTTGACCTGCCTTCTTCAGGAACACAAACCATAAAAACCATGCAGGAATCAGGTGCTTCCCTGCTTGTACTTGAGGCGGGAAAAACCATTGCCTTTGACAGAGAAGAGATGGTCAGGCAGGCCAACAGCCATAATATTTCAATTATTGCCCTGGATGAAGATGGGGTTTAAATCAAAATGTATTATGGTTCTGACCTCAAAAGCTGGTGACCCATGTCATTGAAGAACAAGCTAAAGTCAAAACATATCATGGTCCTAGCCGGGGAACCCTCTGGAGATCTCCACGGTGCCCGGCTTTTAAAGGAAATCAGAGACAGAGAATCCCAGATCCGGGTAACAGGCATTGGCGGCGACAGAATGATAGCTGCAGGCATGGAGATTTTTTTTCACATTGACCGTCTGTCTGTTATGGGGGCAACTGAGGTGCTGCGTCAGGCAGGTACCATAAAAAAGGCCTTTGACCGGTTTAAACAAAAAATCAGAACAGACAGACCCAATCTACTGGTTTTTATTGATTATCCCGGGTTTAATCTGAAAGCCGCCGCTTTTGCCCGCAGGCACAACATCCCGGTTCTCTACTATATTGCGCCCAAGGTGTGGGCCTGGAACCCTTCCAGACTCAAGCAGTTAAAAAAGAACGTGGATCATGTTGCCCTGATTTTTCATTTTGAAGAGAAATTGTTTAAAAAAAAACAGATCCCATGTACGTTTGTGGGACATCCCCTGCTGGACGGCTATGACGACAAGATTATCAGAAAAAACCGGAAAAAAAGCCACGAAAGATATACAATAGGTCTGCTGCCCGGCTCCAGGGAGGCTGAAATTTCAGCGCTGCTTGAAACAATGCTTAAGGCGGCAGAACTCATTGCAGCCAGAACGGATAATATCAGAGTGCTGATTTCCCAGGCGTTGTGTGTTCAGGAAAAGAATTTCAGGAATATCGTGGGGCAATACAATGAAACCCGGCTTTTTACCATTGTAAAAGGGGATGTGCAGACGCTGTTTCAGGAAGTGGATTGTCTCATTGCCGCATCAGGCACGGTAACCCTTGAGGCGGCCATATGCAGAATTCCCATGGTGATTGTCTATAAAGTGTCCGCTTATACATATGTTCTGGCAAAAAAATTTGTAAAACTCAAACATGTGGGGCTTGCCAATATTATTGCCGGTCATGAGGTGGTACCGGAGTTTCTTCAGAACCGGGCCACTCCCGAAAACATTGCAGCAGAAACCCTGGCCATGATGAATGGCAGTGCTCTGGATGCTGCGGAAAAAAAATTATCCATGATTAAACCTCTTTTAGGGGGCAGAGGGGCATCCAAAAGAACCGCACACATTGTTTTATCCATGCTGAAAGGAGATTTTACCCGCTGAAAAAGAAATTCAGTCCTGGATTTTTCTTTGACTTTTAAAGGATTTATGGGTAAATCAGAAAAGAGTTGATTTTTATACCGGATTTGTACTATGGCGTTTACATTTAAACGGACAGTTAACCAGTGCAGGGTATTATCTTTTTTCCAATACCCAGGCAAACCTTGAAAAGCAGTCCATTGCAACGGGCCTGGGATACCTTGAAAGGGAGGCGTCTTTTGAAACAGGGGAGTCCATGATCCCTTTTTCTTCCTCAGATACGTATTTAAAGGCCTTTGCCATTGGTGCCATGAATACGGTCAAGGTGTCGTTTATTGGGATTATTTTTACAGTGAATATCGGCGTTTTTGTCGGAATGGCACGGCTTTCGTCCAATGCTGTGGCCATTGGATACCCGGATTTTGTTTCTATTTCCAACACCACTATCTGTCAGACCGGTCAGGCCATTGAAGGGGTTGCTCTGATCATGGTCTTATACCTTACGATCAGCCTGCTTACGTCCCTGTTTATGAACTGGTATAATAGTAGAATCGCTTTGGTGGAAAGATAGGACTTATGATCGTTAAAAAAGATTTAAATCAGGTAAAGGAAATAAAACCCCCTGTTACAGAGGTGGGATTTATTGGGTGGCTTAAGGCCAATCTGTTTAATACACCGTTTAATTCTATACTGACAATACTGGTTCTGGCCTGCTGTTTCAAAATCATACCCCTGTTTGTATCCTGGGCATTTATAGACAGCGTATGGTGTGGCCCCCCTTCCCTGTGCCATGAGGCGGATGGCGCGTGCTGAATGACCATCCTTGTTGTGACCCATGAGATGGGATTTGCCAAATCCGTTGCCCACAGGGTGATTTTTATGGATGAAGGCATGATCATCGAGGAAAATGATCCTGAAGCCTTTTTTTCCCATCCTGAGCATGAGCGTACAAAATTATTTTTGAGCCAGATTCTATATTAAAGGTTAAGCAGGATTTTATTCTATTCTATATTAGAGGTAAATTATTAAATTAAATGACACTTAGTCTGTCTTTGTTGTTTGTTTGTATTGTTCTTTCAGGTTTTTTTTCTTCGGCTGAGACTGCCCTTTTTTCATTGAGCAGGGTAAAGGCCCTTCACCTTGCCAAGGAGGGCAGATATGTGGACACGCTGATTATCAAAATGAAGGCGGATTCCCATAAACTCCTTACAACGATTCTCATCGGCAATAATATTGTTAATATTGGTGCTTCTTCCCTGGCTACGGCCCTTGCCATGGAGTATTCCCGTTCCAATGCCGTTGGTATTGCAACGGGTATCATGACCCTTGTGATTCTTGTTTTTGGTGAGATTTTCCCAAAATCCTTTGCTGCATACAATAATGTACTGGTTGCCAGAACCGTTATTTATCCGCTTTTCTGGATGTCAAAGCTCTTTGTCCCTTTGATTTCCATTTTAAATTTTATACCCCGGATTCTGGGCACCTTTGAAAAACTGCCGGCTGTTACTGAAGATGAATTAATGACAATGGTTGAAGTGGTTGAGGAGGAAGGTGAGATTAAAGAGGAGGAAAGACAGCTGATCTCCAATATCTTTGATTTTGATGATACAAGTTCCTCCGAGATAATGACGCCGAGAACAGATATGTTTGTCATAGATGTGAATGAAGAACTTGATATAAATTTTATTCTCAATTCCGGATATACAAGAATTCCGGTCATTGACAAGACAATTGACAATGTGGTGGGGGTGCTGAACGTCAAGGATCTGTTTGCCAGTTATTATGACAATACCGAAAGTGCCGCACCAGAGTCTGTGAAAACCAGGGATGTGATGAAAGAGCCTTTTTTTGTGCCTGAATCCAAAAAACTTGATATTCTTCTCCATGAATTCAAGCGGTTGAAAAATCATATCGGGATTGTGATTGATGAATATGGGGGTGTCTCAGGTCTTGTGACCTTAGAGGATGTGGTTGAGGAAATTGTCGGTGAGATAGTGGATGAAAGCGACACCTTTGATCCTGAAATTGTCAGGCTAAAGGGGAAGAAATGGATTGTCCAGGGAAAGACAGGCATAGAAGATATAAATAATATACTGTCCCTTAATATTCCTGAATCAAATGATTATGATACCTTTTCCGGCTATGTCCTGGACAAGCTTGGAAAGATTCCGGAACCCGGCGAAAAAATGACCCTGGAAAAGTATACCGTGATTGTCAAGGAAAGGGAGGGCAACAGAATTAAAACATTTATTTTCAAGAAAGAGTAAAAAAAGCTTGACAACCCAAAAAGCCACGTATACATTGATGTAATGTATTAAGGCAGATGGGGGTTATTTGTCTGCCAGCCATTTATAAATTAATAGTATCAGTCAGTTTAATTTAAACGATCATTTACAGGGGTAATTGATTAAGGGATGAACAACTCAGCCGCAGACAGGTTTTATTTTTATTACAGGTATTATTTTAATACTGGTCTGTTTGTGGTGGGCTTAAAAAACTGATACACAGAAAATAAAAAGCAAAAAAGCCGCAGCAGACCCAAAAAAAAGGTCTCTGCGGTTTTTTTTTATAAAAAGGGCAGTGGAGGCTGAAACGCTTCTGCTGTCCTTTTTTCTTTTTAAAAGGAGAATGTCATGTCTGTTATAGGTAAAAGAATTCGTATGGAGCGCATTATCAACCGGGAGACCGGGAAAACCATTATTGTTCCCATGGACCATGGAATATCCATTGGGCCTGTCAAGGGGATACTGGATATGAAGGATACCGTACAGAAAGTGGCTCGGGGCGGGGCCAATGCCATTGTTGAACATAAAGGCCTTGTGGACTACGGACTGCGGGGAGAGGGACCTGATATCGGGCTGATTGTTCATCTGTCCGCATCCACCTCCCTTTCGCCGAGTCCCAATGCCAAAACCCTTGTGTGTACAGTTGAAGAGGCCATCAAGCTTGGCGCGGATGCCATATCCATACACGTGAACCTGGGGAACGGAGACGAGACTGAAATGCTCAACGATTTCGGCAGGGTAAGCCGTATTGCAGGGGAGTGGGGTATGCCTCTTCTGGTTATGATCTACCCCAGGGGAGAAAAAATTCCAAATCCCTATGACAAGGATGCAGTCAAACATGCCGCCCGTGTGGCCTGTGAAATGGGGGCTGATATTATCAAGGTATCCTATACCGGCTCCAGGGAAAGCTTCCATGAAGTGGTTGAAGGGTGCTGCGTGCCTGTGGTCATAGCCGGAGGGGAACGGATGGATTCGGACAGGGATGTTCTGGTGATTGTCAAGGATTCCATTGATGCGGGCGGATCTGGTGTGTCCATCGGCAGAAATGTATTTCAGCATGATAATCCTACCAAAATGGTTGAAGCCATGAGTCTTATCATACACAATGGCGGTTCTGTGGATCAGGCCGTTGAACTGCTGCACGGCAGTTGAACAATGGATTGAGATTTCATAGGAAACACTTGTCAGAGCATTGCTGTTGGCAGCGTTTCATTCTTTGGTGGGGCAGGGTCGATGATAACGGGCCGGCCATGCCGGTTATATTGGAGATAAAAATGCGAAAGATTTGGATAAAGATTGACCCATGGGACAAGAACATGGTGACCACGGCGCTGGAATCCGGTGCCCATGGTGTGATGATTCCTGACGGTCATGCCGCTGAAGTCAGAAAACTTGGAAAAATCAAAATTGTGTCAAAGGACGGCGATCTGGTCCTGGGCAGGGATATTAAACATATTAAAATCACAGGACAGCAGGACGAGGAAAAAATTCTGGAAGCAGCAGGAAAATACAGTGTTGTTCTGGAAACCGAGGACTGGAAGATTATTCCCCTGGAAAATCTCATTGCCAGGGGAGCTGATGTGATCTTCAAGGTCAGCAGTGAAAAAGAGGCAAAAACAGCCTTTCAGATCCTTGAAAAAGGGGTGGAACAGATTGTTTATCATCCAGGATCTAAAATTGATCTTAAGGAATTCTTTAATTCAATATCATCGGGGTCAGGAAAGGTGGCCCTTACACCGGCTGAAATTGTATCTGTCACACCGGCCGGCATGGGGGACAGGGTGTGTATTGATACCTGCACCATGATGGTGCCCGGCCAGGGAATTCTGTGCGGAAACAGCAGCAGCGCATTGTTCCTGATTCATGCTGAAAGTATTGAAAATCCCTATGTGGCGCCACGGCCTTTCCGGGTCAATGCAGGGCCGGTCCATGCCTACACAAGGGTTCCCGGAGGAAAAACCCGGTATCTGTCTGAGCTCAAGGCAGGTGATCCGGTTCTGATCTCTGATTTCCAGGGCAATTGCTTTGAAGCGGTAACGGGAAGGCTTAAAATTGAAAAAAGACCGTTAATGCTGATCAAGGCAAAGGTCAAGGAAAAGGAAATTTCCCTTCTGGTTCAGAATGCAGAGACCATAAGGCTGACCGCGCCCGATGGTGCCCCCCGCTCTGTTGTGGAACTGAAACCCGGAGACAGGGTGCTGGCGGCCCTTGAAACCTCGGGACGTCATTTCGGCCATAAAATCAATGAAACAATTACAGAACAGTGATAATTATGGAAACAGATCAAAAACAACCACAAGCGCAGCTTGATGATCTGCGCAGTCAGATAGACGATATTGACCGTGATATTGTAAGGCTTATCAACAAACGCCTGTCCATTGGGAGCCAGATAGGGAGGATCAAAGAAAAAACCGGGTCCATGGTCCTTGACAAGGAGCGGGAAAAAAAGGTGCTCCAGCGTCTTTCCAGGATTAATTCCGGCCCGGCAGATGAAGCTGTCTTAAGGTATATTTTTTCAGTAATCATGACAGCCACCAGACAGATCCAGAAATCCAGCAGAATTGCCTATCTGGGTCCTGAGGCCAGTTACACCCATATTGCTGCCCTGAACCATTTCAAGCATTCCGGTCTGTTTGTGGAGCAGAGGCGCCTCAGGGACGTATTCCAGGAGGTTGAAAAAAAGGAGTGCGCCTTTGGGGTGGTGCCGGTGGAGAATTCCATTGAAGGGGCTGTCAACCACACCCTTGATCTTTTCTGTGAATTTAACTTAAATATTGTGGCTGAGCATTATGAGCATATTTCCCACGATCTGCTTTCGGTTTCTGGAAATCTCGATGACATCAGAACCATCTATTCCCATCCCCAGGCCTTTGCCCAGGCCAGGGGCTGGATCAGGGAGAAACTGCCCCATGCAAAGCTGGTTGAGACCAGCAGCACGTCCAGAGCTGCCCGGATTGCCGCTAAAGAGATTAATTCGGCAGCAGTGGCCAGCAGCAGGGCAGCCTATATTTACCACCTCCAGGTGGTGGAATCAAAAATAGAAGACTTTTCAGGCAATGTGACCCGTTTTCTGGTTATTGGAAATGAAAAAATGGAACGGACGGGACATGACAAGACATCTATCATGTTTGCCACTTCCCATGTGCCGGGCGCGCTTTTTACTGTTCTTGATCCGGTTAAAAAAGCCGGCATCAATATGGTAAAACTGGAATCACGGCCGACCAAGTTTGAAAACTGGAGTTATTATTTTTTCATGGATATTGAGGGTCACTTCACGGACAGGGCTGTGGCGGACACCCTGGAGGATATGAAGGCCCACACCCTTTTTCTCAAGGTTTTAGGCGCTTATCCGGTCTACAGCAGCCAGGAGATCTCATAATGGATTCAAATACAGTCCTGTTTGCCTTGTTTGGTGATCCTGTGTCCCATTCAAAAGGACCTTTGATGCACAATCATGCCTTCTGCCGCACTGGATTCAACGGGGCTTATCTTGCCTTTGCAGTCAAGGATATTGCAAAAGCCCTTGAGTCTGTTAAAATCCTTGGAATAAAGGGCGTGTCCATTACCATTCCCCATAAGGAAAAGGTGATTCCCTTTGTTGACGAAATGGATGAGCTTTCTCTGGCTGCCGGGGCCGTAAACACCATTGTAAATCGGGGCAATCGGCTTTTTGGCTATAATACAGACGCTTACGGGGCCATTGCCCCGTTAAGGCAGTTTGGCCCACTGGCAGGAAAAAAGGTGTGTATTTTGGGTGCCGGCGGGGCGGCAAAGGCGGTTGCTGCAGGGCTGAAAAAAGAAAAAGCCCTTATTTCCATAGCCAACAGGACTGAAAAAAAAGGAGCTGGCCTGGCAGAAAAGGTAAACGGGGTATTTGTTCCCCTTGAAAAAGCAAACGAAAAGGCGTTTGATATTGTGATCAACACCACCTCTCTTGGCATGAGTCCGGATGTGGACCGCACGCCTGTGACAAAGGATTTTTTTAAACGGGGAATGATCGTTATGGATATCGTTTATAATCCCTTAAAGACAAGGATGTTAAGGGAAGCCGAAGAAAGGGGCTGCACCATTATAGATGGGGTGTCCATGTTTGTGAACCAGGGGGCCGCTCAGTTTACCCTTTTTACAGGCTTGAATGCCCCTGTTGAAGAGATGAGAACCATTGTTCTGGAGAGTTTCAAATGAAAGTCAGACAAATAAAACCAAAGCCATTGAATTCTTCTATCCTGGTGTCGGTTCCCGGATCCAAAAGTATTTCCCACAGGATTTTAATCTGTGCCGCTCTGGCTGAAGGGGAATCCATAATAAACAACCTCCTTTACAGCGAGGATATCCGGTTTACAATGTCTGCTCTCAGTAAAATGGGGGCCCTCATAAGAGAAAAGAAACCCGGAGTGTTTACAGTCAAAGGATTTAATGGACAGCCCCGTCCTTTTTCAGACCCCATTTATCTTGGAAATTCCGGAACCTCCATGCGCCTTGTGGCCGGTGTGGCAGGGCTTGGCCGTTCCCCGTATATCCTGACAGGGGATGACCGAATGCAGCAGCGCCCCATGAAAGATCTTTTAACAGCCCTTGACAGTGCAGGGATAAAGGCTGAGACCCTCAAGGGAGGCAGTTCACCGCCGGTTCGCATTCAGGGGGGGGCATTAACGGGAGGACCTGTGTGTCTGGACTGTTCAAAAAGCAGCCAGTATCTCTCCTCCCTGTTAATGGCAGGTCCCTTTTTTGAGGAGGGCCTGACCATTTCACTGCCCTTTGCAGCTGTTTCCGCTCCTTATATTGATCTTACCATGGACGTCATGGCGCAGTTTAATGTGTCCGCCAGCAGAATAAATGAACTGAAATATCAGGTGCCGGGGAAGCAGACGTATTGCCCGGGAGAATTTTCTGTTGAACCGGATATCTCCAATGCAAGCTATTTCTGGGCAGCAGGCGCAGTTTCAGGGAAAATGGTGAGCGTTGCCGGTATCAATAAAAATTCCCTTCAGGGAGATATCCGCTTCCTTGATATTCTGGAGCAGATGGGCTGCCTTATTGATGTCAGGGAAAATTCTACAGGGGTGAAAGGCGGGTTTCTCAATGGTGTGGATGTGGACATGTCTGATATTCCTGATGTGGTGCCCACCCTGGCCGTGGTTGCAGCCTTTGCCAGGGGAAAAACCATGATCAGAAATATCGCTCATTTGAAAAACAAGGAAAGCAACCGCATTGATGCGGTGGTTTCCCAGCTTGGGAAAATGGGCATTGAAGCAGATCAGGGAGAGGACTGGCTGTCTGTAACAGGGGGCAGACCCTTGGGGGCTGTCATAGAAACCTTTAATGACCACAGGATTGCCATGGCATTTGCTGTGGCAGGGCTTATGGTTGAAAAGGTTGAGATTGAAAATCCAGGGTGCGTTGCCAAATCTTTTCCCGGGTTCTGGGAGATTTTTGATGAATTGTGATCCAGCGGAAGAAAAAAGAATTTTTCTCATTGGTTACCGGGGGACCGGCAAGACTACCACAGGCAGAATACTTGCAGAAATGCTTGGGTATGCTTTCCTGGATACAGATCAGATGGTGGAAAAAAAATGTGCCATGAGCATTTCCAGGATTGTTGAGCAAAAGGGGTGGGATTTTTTCCGGAAGATGGAAAAACAGGTGCTGTTGACTGCCCTGGATGCCGAAAACTGCGTGATAGCAACCGGCGGCGGCATTGTTATAGATCCTGAAAATATTTTGTTTGTTAAGTCCAGCGGGGTTGTTGTCTGGCTGAGCGCCCCTGTTGCTGTGATTGTCAGCAGAATTGCCGGGGATATGAAATCAGCCGATACAAGGCCGTCTTTTACAGATAAAGATATAGAAGAGGAGACCTGTTTTGTTTTAGGGCAGCGGAGTCCCCTTTACCGGCAGGCGGCGGATTTTGAAATCAATACGTCCCTTGACAATGCCGCTAACATGGCTGAAAAAATAAAAAGGAGAATATATGGCAGGTAGCAGTTTTGGAAAGCTCTTTCATATTTCCACCTTTGGCGAGTCCCATGGAAAAGCCGTGGGGGTGGTGGTGCAGGGGTGTCCTCCGGGCATTGAGATGAATGAAGGGATCATTCAGAAGGCCCTTGACAGAAGAAAGCCCGGTGCAGGTCCTTTGAGCACCTCACGGCGGGAGCCGGATATTCCCGAGATCATGTCCGGGTGTTTCAAAGGGGTAACAACGGGTACCCCCATTATGATTCTGATCAGGAACCGGGATGCAGATTCCAGGGCCTATGAAAAAAATGCTGCGGTTTTCAGGCCCGGCCACGGGGATTTTTCCTATCAGGCCAAATATGGAATCCGTGACTGGCGGGGCGGCGGACGGGCATCGGCCCGCGAAACTGCCGCGCGGGTGGCAGCCGGAGCAGTAGCAGCAGCCTTTCTGGATCTGTACAATATTGAAATAACTACCTGTACTATGGCCCTTGGGGGAATCTATGCAGAACATTTTGACCCTGTCTGTGCAGGTAACAGCTGGCTTGAATGCCCGGACCCTGAAGCCCAGAAAAAAATCGAGAAAAAAATATCTCAAGTCAAGGCAGAAGGGGATTCCCTGGGCGGTATTGTTCAAATAACCGCGAGAAATGTGCCTGGGGGAATTGGTGATCCAGTATTTGAAAAACTTGACGCAGATATTGCCGGTGCCCTCATGGGTATCGGTGCGGTCAAGGCGGTTGAAATCGGCTCAGGCTGCCGGTCTGCCTTAATGACCGGTTTTGAAAACAATGATCAGATCACTGAAAGCGGGTTTGAAACCAATCATTCCGGCGGCATCCTGGCCGGCATATCCAATGGGGATGATATTGTTGCAAAAGTGCATGTAAAACCTATTCCTTCCATTCTAAAAGAGCAGAAAACCATTGATGAAAATAAAAATGAGACTGTGATTTCAACAAAAGGCAGGCATGATGTTTCAGCCATTCCCAGGATAAATCCGGTGTGCAGGGCCATGACAGCCCTTGTCCTTGCCGATCACATACTCAGGCAGAGGGCTGTAAAAGAAGACAGACATCAGTGATACAGGGGGCACAACAAAGACTGTGTCAAGGAGGCGAACTTGACACTCGATCACCAGAATTTTTTGAATAGCCCCACCCCCAACGGCAGATAAAAAGCCATAAGGGATGCAGGCTATGCCAAATTCAGGTAAAAAGAGAATTAAAAAAGGGTGTGTACATGGACATCGAAAAAATCGGCATCATCGGCGGCAAAGGCAGCATGGGGAAATGGTTTCATGGATTTTTCAGGGATCAGGGGTATGAGGTGCTGATCTCTGACCTTGGAACCTCCATAACCAATGGAGATATTGCCCGGGAATGTGATGTTGTTATCCTGAGCACCCCCATTGAGGAAGCTGTTAAAATTGCCGGTCAGATAGGTCCTGGTCTGAAGGTGAGCCAGATTTTCATGGATTTCTGTTCCCAGAAGGAAGATATTGTCAAGGCCATGGTTGTCCATTCCAGGGCGGAAGTGGTGGGGACCCACCCCATGTTCGGCCCTTTTACAGCCTCCATCAAGGGACAGAATATTATTCTGTCCAGGGGCCGGGGGGAAAAGGGATTTGACTGGATCAGGTCTGTTTTTTCCACTGCAGGGGCAAGGGTTACAGAACTTGACGGAACCGATCATGACAGGCATATGGCCCTGGTCCAGGGGCTGACCCATTTTAATACCATATGCATGGCACGGGTGTTACAGAAAATGAACCGCCATCCCAAAGATGTGTTTTCCATTTCCACACCGATTTTCAGGATCAATTCCGATCTCATGGGCAGGCTCTTTGCTCAGGATTCAGATCTGTATACCACCCTGATCGGGGGAAATAAATATTTGAAAGAGGTGCTGTCTCTTTTTCTGGAATCCCTGGAAGAGGGGAAAGATGCCTTTGTCAGGGGAGATCATCAAAGTGGGGTTGATTTTATACAAGAAATATCTGAATTTATCGGTGAATACAAAGAAGAAGCTTTGAACCGCAGCAACGAGTTTTTAGATATTTTGTTTGATTAGCACTTTTTTCAATAAAACCATGTCAGGCTAAAAATCGGCGGCACTGCGGCCTGCAGTCCTCAAACAGCTTGATTTTTTTAACGCCTGGCAGGGAAAACATCTGATTTCCTTTGGTTCTCAATGTTCCTGACAGGCAATTGCTGGGGGTTCTTTATCGGCCCTTCCATAAAAACCTGATAATTGAGTGACAGCTGACAGCTGACAGCTGAAGGCTGATGGCTTTCATATAACGGCCATGCCTTGACAGGCACAACAAAGCATGAAAGCTGTTAGCTGTCACTCGATCATCAAGTTTTTTGAATACCGCCGCCCCCAGCGGTTGCCTGTCAGGAACGAGAACGACGGAGGACTTTTTCCCTGCCAAGCTAAAAATCAAGAACTGCGGCCACTGGTCCTCAAACAGCT
>JAYEJJ010000171.1:0-3006 GCA_034660495.1 Thermodesulfobacteriota bacterium
TAAATGCATAAAAAAACCAGACAAATACCATATATTGTGCTTATTGTCTTTGTTTTTAAAAAAAAATACTATATATAGAAAATGATTATGCATTCAAAATTAGCTGAGGTCAGGAGTTCTGAATTTCCACCAGTATTTCAGAGGCGGACGGCACTAGGCTGACAATTTTACCGGGCGGTTGAGATCGTTCAATAAAACGTCCCAGGCTGTCCTGAACCTCAAATCCGTCTGCCTGAACAGGGAGGGTCATGCATTCCAGCACCAGAAGTGTGAATAAGCAGATAATTCTCCAGGCGTATTTTCCAGGCAAATCATCCGGGTTTCGCTTCAGCCGGGGAAGGGGTAACGCCCCGGCCGGGGAGCTGTTGAAAAACAGAGTCATGATTATTTCCTTTATCCCTATTGTTTTTTGAATCGCTGCAGCTGTCAGAACAGGGTGGTTTATAAAAAACTTGAAACAAGATACAAAAAAACAAGACGCGGTAAGATTCAAGTTTCATGGGTTGTTGTGATTCATGGCAAAGCATCATGGGGGTTATTTAAAATCTGTAAAAAAATGTCAAGTAAAAACTGGTTTTGACATTTTCCCATTACTGCCACCCGGATCATTGAATTCACAGTGGTGGTGCTGGCCGGGAAAAAAGCCCGGTATTTCAGACGCTACCCTTTTTGATTTTGAAAAAGATGATGGAAAAAAATCTGGTTTTAGAAAAAAATATAATTTTATGGAAATTTAATTTCAGTCTTGACATTTGATCCGCTTTAGGAGAAAGGTAAAAACTTATAAGGTTAAAATAATTTGAAAAAGTCCTCCGTCGTTCTCGTTCCTGACAGGCAATCGGTGGGGGCGGTGCTATTCAAAAAACTTGATGATCGAGTATTAAAAATAAAACAGAGGAAATATGGGAAAAATAAATAAAAAAAAGAAAAAATCGAAGAAAAGAAGAAAATCCAGAAATAACGCTGCCATAAAAAATAATGGGCCGTCGTTCCCTCGCCCCTCCCCCTCGCCGATGCAGGATATCCCTGTGTATGATTTTCTTGACGACCATGGGGCAGGTAAGCCTCACTGGCATATCAGTTTGTTTCTTAATAGTTTCATCCATTGTATCGAGGATGGGTATTTTTTTTACTGGGAAGCTGTTGTCCGTGAGGAACACGGACTGCCGCTGTCCAGAAAGCAGCAGGATGCCTTGAATAACCTTTTGAGCTTTAGTGACGAGTACGATGAACCCATATTTTATATTGATGGATTGGCTCGACCCAATGAACCCTGGTATGAAATACTAAGGAAAGTTATTCCTGAATTGATTCTTGATCCTTTTGAAACCTATGAATTTAATGATGAGATTTATCATGAGGGATGGATCAGGCTTGTGGAATGTCTTGAAGAAGACGGCGAAGATCTTCCCCTTCCAGAAGGTGTAAATGATCCTTTTAATGTGATTCCCTCTGAAATCCGTCATCGATTGTGGCTTCAGTACTGCTTTGACGGACTAAGCGGACTGGGCCAGCAAGAGGAATTGACCCTTGCAAATGAAAATCAGAAACACTGGCGCATTGAATTGTTTATTCAACGGTTGAGGGAATTCAAAGACAGTGTAAAATACCTTGATTTGACCCTGGACGAGATGTTCAAGCTGGTGAAATTGCTGCCGCGGGATCAAGACATTTTGATTGAAAGTTTTAAGGAAGAATTAAATATCAAATCTGAATCCCAGAAAATACATGAGGTTTTGTAGCCTGTTAATGATTTCCTGGTGCAGCTGAATCAATTTTTCGAATGGAATGGTTCAGATGCATGGACAGGTATTAATGACTTTCTGGTTCAGCGGTACATTTGTTGAAACAGGCAGTGTAAATATGCAGATTTTTATCAGCACCCTGATCATTATTGTAGTAATCATCCTTGCGGCCAGGGCAACAATAAAGAAACTTCCTTCTGCAGCCGGTCTTATCGGAGTTATGCTGGTAACAGGTGCGCTGGTGCTGTGTTGTTGTGCCCATGCCGGAAGTCCTGCATTACAAAAGGCTTTGGTTTACACCGGCAAGGAAGATGTCCAAGGATGGGTGATGAGCGAGAAGCTGGACGGCATCCGGGGATACTGGACCGGTACCCGGCTTCTGACCCGCAGGGGACTGCCTTTGAATCCGCCGCCGTGGTTCCTGGAAAACTTTCCCCCCTTTGAACTGGACGGTGAGTTGTGGAGCAGCAGAGGAGCGTATGAGTTTATCCAGTCAGTGGTGCTGGATGCTGTACCCGGGGAGGAATGGAAAAAGATTACCTACAATATCTTTGAAGTGCCCCATCAGAAAGGGGCGTTTTTTTCGCGGCTTCAAAAGGCAAAGCAGTGGTTTGCCGCCCATCCCAATCCAGGTGTCAGGGTCATTGCCCAGAAACAGATCAGCCACAGGTTAGACCTTGACCGGTTTTTCAAGGAAGTGGCATCAAAAGGCGGGGAAGGTGTTATTGTAAAAGATCCTGCCCTGCCGTACCATACCGGACGGAGCGCCCATGTACTCAAGGTAAAAAAGGCCAGGGACATGGAAGGAACCGTCATTGCCATCAACCCGGGTAAAGGCAAATACACCGGTGCCATGGGATCTCTGACCCTGGAGCTTGCCAACGGGCTCCGGTTTAAACTCGGTACCGGGTTCACAGATGCCATGCGCAGAAACCCACCTGCCTCCGGGACTGTCGTTACATTCAAATACTATGGTTTCACCAGAAATGGGATTCCCAGGTTTGCAAGTTTCTTGAGGGTGAGGCGTGATTAAAAGAGAAGCTGCTTGAAAGTTGCAAATTTATGCCTGTGCGGCACCGTTCAACGCATCTCGTAGCTTAACTCCCAATTCCTTTCTTGAGAAGGGTTTTTGAATAGAGTGTAATCAAAATAGAGCAATCGTTAGTATTTGAAATTATAGCCGTTTTTAAATGGTGAAAATCTTACTTGTTTCATGTATAATTATTCCTGACTATTAATTTTAATTTTGAGCAGGAGGAAA
>JAYEJJ010000172.1:0-2971 GCA_034660495.1 Thermodesulfobacteriota bacterium
CGTCCATCCCGCTTCGGAATCACGGCTCAGGGGAAACAAAAACACCAATATAAAAAAAATCAGCGCCCTTTACCCCGGCATTAACCTTGATATCACAACAGATGCCGCCCTTGGCCGGGACCAGGTCTCTCTTCAGTAAAGGCTTCCTTTTCAGGAACATTGAGAACCAAAGGAGATAAGGCTTTTTCCCTGCCAGGCGTTGCGACAATCAAGCTATTTGAGGACCAGTGGCCGCAGGTCGCCGATTTTTAGTTTGGCAGGGAACGAGTCCTCCGTCGTTCTCGTTCCTGACAGGCAACCGCTGGGGGGCAGCGGTATTCAAAAAACTTGATGATCGAGTTTAAAGAACGTCATTTCAGCGGTATTTCTTATTTCAGCGGTACCTATATGCCGGATTTAAACAGCGCCTCAGCATCCAGAGCACGGTCCTTTTCCGGTGTATGCCTGACCGGAACAGTTCCCTCCTTAAAACATTCCAGAACAACCTTTTCAGAAGCGCTGCTGGGAAGCAGGCCGGTTTTTGCATCCACCTTTGCAAACACCACCCCTTCGGGCACATTAAAAGTTCTTACAGGCCGACCCTCGAGAATTTTCTTCATATAATCCAGCCATATGGGGCTTGCCGCCCGGGACCCGGTCTCTCCCTTTCCAAGGGGGCTTTCACTGTCAAACCCCACCCATACCCCGGTGATATAGCGGGGGGTATACCCCATAAACCAGGCATCAAACAGATTGTTTGTGGTGCCTGTCTTACCGGCAGCCGGTCTTTTAAGGGCCCTGATTCTCCACCCGGTTCCTGATTTTACAACACTTTCAAGGAGATTTGTCATAATATAGGCAGTGCTCATATCAATGACTTTTTTCCGCCTGAGCTCTGATTTTTCAAGGATATTTCCGTCTCTGTCAACAATTTTGGTGATAAACACAGGCGCCACCCTGTAGCCGAGATTTGAAAATACCGAATAGGCATTGACCATTTCCAGAAGTGAGGTTCCTGAAGATCCAAGGGCGATGGAAAGGTCCCGGTTAATCTGGGAGGATATGCCAAGCTCTCTGGCATAATTTATCATATAATCAATGCCGATGTCCCGGAGGATTTTCACAGTCACCACATTGCGGGACTTGACCAGAGCGTGGCGGAAAAGGGTCGGCCCATAGAATTTTTCCTTGTAATTATGGGGTTTCCATGTATAATCACGTTCCGTATCCTTGAATACAACAGGAGAATCCAGAATCATTGTGGCAGGGGTGTACCCCTTGTCCAGGGCTGCGGCATAGATAAAGGGCTTAAATGCGCTGCCGGGCTGTCTGCGGGACTGAACCGCCCGGTTAAACTGACTGTCACGATAATTTCTGCCCCCTATCATTGCCTTTACCTGTCCGGTTTCAGCCTCAATACTCAACAGGGCAGACTGAACAACAGGTTCCTGATAAAGGGAAAAGAGCCACTCTCCATCTGCCTGATCTTTTTCAAGGGCCCTGACCAGAATCACATCCCCTGAACTCAGCACTTCAGAGGGGGTCTGGGCCCTGACCTGCCAACAGGCCACTTCCTTATCAGGCGGTCTGGCCCAGGAGAGATCGCTGCCCTTTATTATACCTGAAGTACTGCCCACACTGACCCGGGCAAATTCTTCCTTATCGTCAACCTCCATTACCAGTCCCTTATACACCGTGTCCGGTTCAAGATAATCCTGGGAAATCTCCTGCTGGACCCTGCGGCAGAAATTCTCATACTCAAGGGATGAAATACGGGTTAAGGGCCCTCTAAAGCCCTGTCTTTTGTCAAGATCTTCAAGCCCTTTGACCACTGCCTGTCTGGCAATCTTCTGGAATTCGATATCAACGGCCGTATACACCTTGAGCCCCTGCCGGTACAATGCATCCCTGCCGTATTTGTCCTCCACATAACGCCTTACATGCTCTGTATAGCAGGGCACACTTTCAATAAACCAGTTTTTTCTGGGTTTGATATCAAGCTTGGTATTCATGGCGTTGGTGGCCTGAAGATTGGTGATATACCCGTCCTCCTTCATGCGGTTGAGCACATACACCTGTCTCTGCCGCGCCCGTTCCGGATGAATAAAGGGAGAATACCGGCTGGGCGCCTGGGGAAGTCCGGCCAGCATGGAACATTCCGCCAGATTCATCTCCTTTGCATGTTTTCCAAAGCAGTTCTGGGCAGCGGCTTCCACACCATAAGCCCCGTGCCCCAGATAAATCTGATTCAGGTAAAGGTAAAGAATTTCATCTTTTGTAAACGCCTTGTCAATGCGGTAGGCCAGAATCGCCTCCCGGATTTTCCTCCGATAGGTTTTTTCAGGGGTCAGTAAAAAGGATTTGGTCACCTGCTGGGTAATGGTACTGCCCCCCTGAACAATGGTACCGGCCTTGATATTCTTCATAAACGCCCTGAATATACTGATGAAATCAATCCCCGGATGCTCCAGAAACCGTGAATCCTCGGCAGCGACAAAGGCGTTTTTCAAATTTTCCGGCATATCTGAAAGGGGAATTACGATTCTTCTTTCCTTGTAGAACTCACCGATTTTCCGCTGATCATCTGAATACACACTGGTCACAACAGACGGCTTGTATTCGCTTAATCTGGTGATCCTGGGAAGATCCCGGCTCATATAAAAATACAGCGCCCCAAGACCTGCAGCGGTTATCACCCCCATGGCAACCAGAAAAATACACAGCCATTTCAAAATAACAACAAAAATATTTTTCCTTGCCCGTTTTTCCCTTTTTTTTAAAACTTCAGCTCTGCTTTTCTTTTTTGTCATGGTAATCCATTAATAAAAGTAAAAATAAAAAATAACAAGTATAACTCGATAATCAGATTTTTATAAAAAACCGGCAAGAAAACCCCTGAGTCTTTAGCTCAGGGGATGAATTGACGGATTATGATGTGCTTTTCAGCCTATGCGTTTTTGAAAAGCACTTAATCGAGAGCAACAGCATAGGT
>JAYEJJ010000173.1:0-14241 GCA_034660495.1 Thermodesulfobacteriota bacterium
GATCATCGTTTGGTCCAAATAAGTTTTAACTCCATATTGTATTCAGTGATAAAGATATGATAACAGTATCTTATGAAATATTAAATTCGACCAATCCCACAGTTGGCCGAAACGATGATCAAGGCCTTTTATTCATCAGTGGTCATGCTAAAAACTCTCAAGTGCCCTGTCCGGGTAGTATGGGTATTTCGCAAGACTCAATGGATTGCAATATCTTCTACAGATCTGGATGTGTCAATTCAACAAATAATCGAATATTATGGAGCAAGATGGAAAATAGAATCCGGATTCAAAGAAATCAAGCAGGAAATAGGAAGCAGCAAAAGCCAGACCCGTAATGCCCATGCTGTTATTAACCACATTAATTTTTCATTGATGGCTGCTGCCATTATCTGGATTTATGGTATTCGCCTTGAAAATATCCCGGAACGTAGACATAAAGTCAAAGGTAGGAACAGTTTTGCTTTTTCCGACCTTAGACATATCATTACCAAAGCAGCATTGAGCCAGGATTTTGATAGGGTTTGCCGTACTCACCCCAAAACCTTGAAAAAATATTTTATTGACATACTGCTCCGCATGGTTGTATGATAATGTTAGTTTGCTTTTGGTGAAACTTCAGTTATATCAAATATTAAGGAGATCAGACTTTTTCCCTGGCAGGCATTAAAAAAATCAAATAGTTTGAGGACCAGTGGCCGCAGGTTGCCGATTTTTAGCCTGGCAGGAAAAAATTCTGATCTCCTTTGGTTCTCAATGTTCCTGACAGGCAACCGCTGGGGGCGGTGGTATTCAAAAAACTTGATGATCGAATTATAGGTGTTGCGTATATATTATGCGTATCTTCCTTTTCTGTCAAGCGGGAAAAGGGGTTTCCCTATTGTTCATCGAATTCTCTGCTGCCGTCATCAGGGGCGTTTTCCCTTTTGCGTCTTGCCGGAAACCTCAAGGATACGGGCCGCCAGAATCCGCCGGTACTATAGCATTCAAATCCCCACCGAAGCCATCTGATAAAGGCAAAGGCAATCCAGAGAGACCAGGCCAGAATCAGCAGCCGGTAAACCAGAATGGGAACGGACACAACAAATGCTGAGGGCAGCTGGCTTGCGGCCATGTCCTGATACCACCGCAGGAAGTGGTTGTGGGACCCGTTGCCTGCGATCTGCATGTCGGGATACCCCAGCAAACCGTGTTGTATCCCGTAAAATAGGGCCGCCACCGCAGCCAGGGTTAAAACCGGGATCAGAATCTGAACTGCGTTGAACACGGTATTTGACTGTTTCTCCCCGTATTGTTTTCTGGCTCCAAGGGCCAGCAGCCAGGTCGCAACCGGCAGTGCCGTGAGCATGGATGCCTGGATCAACCCGATTCCCAGAAGCACCCAGTGGTGAAACCGCAACGGCACTGTTTTCACCCGGGACAGCCCGACGGACAGAATTATAATCACCAGCACAGCGCTCCAGAACAGCACGGCCGGTCCCACGTAAGGCCCTGCGCAAAACAGCACCCACCGGTCCGCAGGCATCCTGGCCGTGAGGACACAGTCCACCCCGGGCATGGCCAGATCCACATCTGAGGTCTGCCAGAGCCAGCGCATCTTACGCATTTCATGCCAGTTGAGTCCAATGGTCTGCCTGCCCGGTGTCAGCGGCAGTGTGACCATGTCCCCCTGCTGCCTGATGGGCTGGGATCTGCCGTTGATCCGGGCCGACTGGAGTTGGGCGCTGCCGGGCAGCCGGATGTCGTGCCTGCCGCCCCGGCTGCTGGTGATGTCAAGCTTGAGTTCTGCATCCGTGATCCGCTTACCCGGGGTCAGGTCCAGCTGAATGGCCTCGATGGTATGGGTCTGTCCTTCAATTCCCCGGGGCCGGATAATATGTACAACAAGGGTTTCCCCGGGCCACGGCCGGTATTCGGGCAGCCAGGTACCGGATTGTCCCTGGTGATGAATCACCGGAATACCCGACATCTCAGCGTGCCACACTGTACCCGCGTTGAGTTTCCAGATTTCAGTCCACTGGAGGGTATCTGGTGCGCGAAGTTCGAGACGGTCTGTCCTGTCCAGTGAGGATCGCCACTGCCGTATTTTCTGCTGCGGATCCAGGGTAACCTGAACATGCCCATCTTTGACCGGGATATCCGTGATCACCGATTCCCCGGGCAGTACTGGGATGGACTCGGCCAGGGCAAATCCGGTGGGGGAAAGCCGGTTCACCACCGTTTTCACCGTCCATTCAAGGCCAAGGTCAAGGGTTCTGGTAATGGAAAGCAACGGCGGCAGGCGCTCGGGTTCAAAGGTGTGTCTTTGATCTGCTTGTTCTGTGTCTGTGGTGATCCGTGTGAACTGGATCTGGTTTTCCGGAATTCCATTGTCACGGATGCCGTCTATCTGCCAGCCCGATGCTGTTGAAGTGACGCGGCCGGGTTTGAGGGGCAGGGACAGCTGGACCCTGTTGCTATCCGGCATGGGGCCGGTAAGATCCACTTGATGGATCCCTTTTGGCGCCTGAATCCAGACGGTGCTCATGTCCTGATCCAGATAAATCCCCTGAACCGGCAGATTATCCATGGTTACGCGGGACGGCAGCCATTGCCGGGCATCTGTGGGCAGCGGTACGGCCACTACATCATACAGGCTGTGAACCTCAATCCGAATACTGAGAGTTTCCGGGTTCAGGTCGGCATGCATTCGGGAAATGGTGGCGCAGTCAGGGGCGCATTCCGGTTTTTTCTTTTGAGTGAGTTTTATTTTAAGGGCCGTTAAAAGCTCGTCCGGGGGGAATGTGTCGCCGTTGGCTGCACCAGACACCCGCGGTGCGCTCAAAAAGAACATTATTACCAGGATCGGTATGAGGAATACCACAGTGGTTTGCAGCTTCAGGGCAGAGAAATCAAATCCCTGACTTCTGGTGTATCCCGCCCCGGAAAATCCCCAGATCAACAGCCCCAGAAGCACGATCCTTACAAAAGCGAGCCCCATGGTCACCACCGGGGAAATAAAAACAAGCGAAAAGGTCCGGCCTTTTTCCACTGGCCCGTTCCATGCAAAGCTCACCGAGTTCCACTGCCAGCATGGGATGCCGGGGCCGGTCTGAATTTTTGCACTGGTATCCACCCGGGTAACCGGTTCCTGATCAATGTAATAGCCCTCCAGCGTACCAATTTTCTGTTTTTCTGAAATGTTTTCGGCCATGGTCCGGGGCGCAGGAAGGGATTGCACATCCTTTTGCATCAGGGTCATTTTCCGGTTTTTCACCACAGCATCACGGTCGGCTGAGGAACAGGGCGCATCCTGACGACCGGGCATGACCTTCCAGGATTTTTCAAGCTGGGGATAAATCCCCTTTTTGGCCTGATCTGCCATAAAGGGCAGGGAAACCACCACCAGAAAGAGAATGCATCCCAGCCGAAAGGCATTGACCATCCTGCAGATACGGCCTTTGGGAATCACGCGCAGCAGTGCCGCTGCAGCCATCAGGTTGAGCCACACCCACACAGGTGCACCGGGCTCGTGCTTGATCAGAACCAGAGTCACCAGGGACAGAAACCCCCACCCGATACCTTTGAGGCGGGCCGCGGCCAGGCTGATGACCAGCACCAGAAAGATATCCAGCAGGGTCCATTTTTTTACCCAGGTATCCTGGATATTGTCCATACCTGACGCGCAGAACAGCGACCACCCCGGGGGAAGATTGAGCCGGCCTTTCACGGATTTGAACGTCTTGTCCCAGCCTGTGGCCGGAATCGCACCCATCTGATTGATCCGGGCCTGGGCCTTGAGGTTGACATTTCCGTGCCGCATTTCAACGCCTGCCCTATCCGAATCCCCAAGCCGGGTGATGAACTGCTGCCGGCCGTTTAGTGTCACCCGCCCCAGGGCCACTGGTTCATTCATGGAAAGCCGCCACCCCGAAGTCATGGTGCCGGTGATGGTGTCGGCCACAGAAAACCCCCTGCCGTCAAAATTCAGCCACAACGTCCGGTCCAGATGAAGGCGGTCCGGGGCCGGGTAAGGGTCGCCCCGTTTTTTCACTGTAAATGTCATGGTATCGTCCAAACCTATCCGGTAGGCAGGACAGGTCTTCCAGGCATCGGGCATGGTGGTTTGGTTGGGATCAATCCGGGCCGGTCCCTGGATATCCACCATCCGCAGATGATTAAACGGTTTAAAGGACCAGATTTCCTGCCCGGTTTTCCGGTATCTGCCGGTATGGGAGAGGGAGAGATCTGTGAGTTTGCCCTTGTGTCTTGCCGTGAATTCAATGGTCCAGGAACCAGGCCTGACCTGCAGTACCAGGGACCCGTTTTTTTCGATTTTTGCCGGGAGCGGGCTTTCCAGCCGGACCGGGACAAACCGGTCGGTACAGGCTGTACCGATCCGCTCTTTCCGGTGCCGCCCTGACACATCCACCTGAAGGCGGGTCACCACAAGCGCCGGAATATCGTCTTTGATCAGCCGGGATACGTTGATTTTGAGGCTGTCTTCGGCCTGTGTTTCAGACCCGGCATCGCTGTCCTGCCTGACCCACAGCCACCCGTTTTTGTCAAGCCTTGGAAAATCAACCGGCCGGCCGTTGACCGACAGGGCCACCAGACCGGTATGGCCGGGGATCTTGATTTTTTCCGGAATCCGGTCAAAGTTCAGCTCTCCTTTTACCGTGACTTTCCCCGGTGTCTGAATTTGTATCCACGGCTGGTCATGACGGCAGCCCACAGGACAGGACGTATTGTTGACAGTGACATTTTGCGGCCACAGGTTCCGGCTTCCCGGAAGAAATACCCGTGTATCTGTCTGATAAATTTCCCATTTCTGGGAAAACACTGCTTTTTCCCGGGAAAACCTGATGTGAAGCGTGTCCGGCCAGGTGCACAGGGTGCGGGATATGTCGTTGTAAATCACCGGGCACTGTACCTCTTCATGGTCGTGAAGCACCCAGTCGATCCAGGGTTGCAGCGGCTCCGGTACCTGATCCCGGGACAGGGGGTCAGCGGCCGCTGCAAAAGACGGTGAAATAAAAACAGGATTAAAGATAAATGCAGAAATAAAAAAAATCAACACCACAAAATGCTTCAGGGACTGGATTATTTTCATGACATGGGTCCTTTGGTTGAAAAAATGTATTTCCTCACAGGTTCCAATGATGTAGAATCATATTGACAAATTTTTGTCAAAATATCCAATAAATAATCATGGCCTAAACAGCCGCAACAAATCATGAAAGCCTTCAGTAACCAGCAGGGAAAAATCTGCAATTGTTTACTGGTAGCTATTAATTGAGTACTGAAGGCAGATGGCTTTCAAATAAATTCAGGAACAATTTAACCCCATGACATTGTTTACCAGCAAAAGCGCAGTTGAAGCTGTAGAAAAAGACAGATCAGACAGAATTTTTTCAAAAGCCCTGACAAAAGCCCTGGGTCAGGAGATCAAGGGATTGCTGTTTAAACGGTCAGAACGGCTCCTTCCCTTTGACCAGGTAAAGGAAACTCTTGATCTGTGGTTTGTAACGGACAGGGGCATTCAGAGCGTTCCCATTGATGCCATCATCGGAAGTCAGGGCAGGTATAAAAATTTTTCAAGACATTTTCTTCCCCTGGATGAAAATTTAAGAACCCGCTGGAAAAATATTGAAAAAGCGGTTTCTTCAGGCCAAAAGCTCCCCCCCTGCGAACTTTACAAGGTGTGCCATGCCTATTTTGTAAAGGATGGACACCATAGAATATCTGTTGCAAAAACAAAAAACAAACAATTTATTGATGCCAGGGTGTTTGAATATGAATGCGATGTGACCATGGGAAAAAAAACTGATCCCGAACAATTTGCCATCCTTGAAACCTATCACAAATTTTTAAAGGAAACCGGGCTGAAAAAAAGCAGGAATCCTGACCTTCACCTGACAAGGCTTGGGGGATACCAGATTCTGATGGAGCATATAGAACGGCATAAGCTCTTTCTGGAACAGCAGAGCGGGGAAAAAACAGATATTAAAAAAGCGGCTGAATCCTGGTATGACCATATTTACTCCCCCATGGCGGATTTGATCAGAAAAAACAGAATCATGAAACATTTTCCCCATAGAACAGAAACAGATTTTTATATCTGGATCATCCGGTTCAGGCATCACCTGACAGATCATGCCATTGAAAAAAAAGATGCTGCAAATTTTGTTGAAGAATACGCAGAAAAATTTGCAACACCTTTTAGGAAATTTCTGGGAAAAATCAAAAAAAAACTCGGGTTTATCAAGTATTAACCCTGAACCCCGCCGCAAAACAACAGAAAACTCAAATAACCCATCAAAGGCTTAAACCAGACCATGATCCAGCATGGCATCCACAACCTTTACAAAACCGGCGATATTTGCCCCTGCCACGTAATTGTCTTTCTGAGCGTATTCTTCAGATGCATCCACGCAGGATTTGTGAATACTGTGCATGATCTGTTTCAGGCGGTTATCCACCTCGTCCCGGGTCCATTTCAGACGCATGCTGTTCTGGGACATTTCAAGGCCTGAAACAGCAACACCGCCGGCATTGGCTGCCTTACCCGGTCCAAACAGAATCTTATTGTCAAGGTAAATATCAACCGCACCGGGCATTGAGGGCATGTTGGCGCCTTCAGCAACCAGAAACACGCCGTTTTTAATAAGATTGGATGCGTCCTTTTCATTTATCTCATTCTGGGTGGCACTTGGAAAGGCACAGTCCGCCTTAATATCCCAGAGGGGATTAAAGTCCATGGCAGCGTCAAAGTCTGTGTACACTGCTTCAGGGTATGCGTCTGCATACTCCCGGATTCTGCCCCGCTTGACATTTTTCAGGTTCATCACATAATCCAGCTTGTGCCGGTCAATGCCTTTTTCATCGTAAACAAACCCTGTTGAATCCGAAAGGGTCACCACTTTCCCCCCAAGTTTCAGTATTTTTTCCACTGTATACTGAGCCACATTACCTGACCCGGATACCAGACAGGTCCTGCCTTCCAGGGTTTTATTCCTTGTTGCCAGCATTTCAGATGCAAAATAAACACAGCCGTACCCCGTGGCTTCCGGACGGATCAGACTGCCCCCCCAGGTAAGCCCTTTGCCGGTGAGGATGCCCCCAAATGTATTGGTTAATTTTTTATACATGCCGAAAAGATATCCGATCTCCCGGCCGCCAACCCCGATATCTCCGGCAGGCACATCTGTATCCGGTCCGATATGACGGAACAGTTCACTCATAAAACTCTGGCAGAACCGCATGACCTCATTGTCGGATTTTCCCTTGGGATCAAAATCCGCACCACCCTTTCCGCCGCCCATGGGAAGGGTGGTCAGGGAATTTTTAAATACCTGCTCAAAGGCCAGAAATTTAAGTATGCTCAAATTTACCGACGGATGAAAGCGGAGCCCCCCTTTGTAAGGCCCTATGGCGCTGTTCATTTCAATTCTGTATCCGCGGTTGATCTGAATGTCACCGGCATCATCCATCCAGGGCACCCGAAACATGACCACCCGTTCAGGTTCTGCAATCCGTTCAAAAATTTTGGCCTGCCGATATTCAGGATTTCTTTCAAGAACCGGCATGACTGTTTCAAGCACCTCTTCAACAGCCTGGTGGAATTCCTTTTGATCGGGATCCTTGTTAACAATTGAATTTAAAATGTCTGACATAGAATTCTCCTTTTACAATAAGCTGGAAACCATTTGTTTAAGCTAAATTTTTACCGCACAGGTCATGCCTTTTGAGTGGTTATCAGCAGAAAATAACGAAATCAAACCGTTAAGGGGGAACCTGAACCAGAATTCATATATCACTTCATTGTAAATCTCTCAATCATTCATTAAAAAAAATGATACGATAAAATTCGCCCTGAAATTGAAATTCAGCGAATACCGGGGGCCTGAATCCCACACTGTTTATCGGTATTTTTTATAATCGATATTGAATTTACGGGCTTTGTAGGCAAATTTTCGAACCGTAATGCCCACCATCTTTGCCGCATTGGTAATATTGCCCCGGGTATTTTTAAGGGCATCGGAAAGCATCTCCTGTTCCAGGGCATCCACAGCCTCTTCCAGAGAAGCGGCAGGAAGGGTGTTGGACTGTTCGCCGGTCTGAAGTGTGGGCGGCAGGTGATAACTGTGCAGCACGCCGATTTCACAGAGCAGCACAGCCCTTTCAATACAATTTTCAAGTTCCCTGACGTTTCCGGGCCAGTGATAATTCATCAGCATATCAATGGCCGGCGTGGACAGTCTTTTTATGATACGGTCATTTTTTTCCGCATAAATTTTCAGAAAATACTCTGACAGCAGAAGAATATCCGTTCTGCGCTCCCGCAGCGGGGGCATGTAAATGGGAAACACATTCAGGCGGTAATACAGATCTTCCCTGAAACTTCCATCTTCCACCGCCTTTTCAAGATTTTTGTTGGTGGCGGCAATTACCCGGACATCCGCCTTCAGTGTTTTATACCCCCCCACCCTTTCAAATTCCATCTCCTGGAGCACCCTTAAAAACTTGACCTGAACATCAGAACCGATTGACCCGATTTCATCCAGGAAAATCGTTCCTTTGTCCGCCAGTTCAAATTTTCCCTTTTTCTGCCTTACGGCTCCGGTAAACGCTCCTTTTTCATGACCAAACAACTCACTTTCAATGAGATTGGCGGGAAGGGCTGCACAATTGATTTTTACAAAGGGTGCCTTTTCCCGCAGGCTGTTATAGTGAATGGAATTGGCAACCAGCTCCTTTCCTGTACCGCTTTCTCCCCGGATCAGGACAGTGGCATGGCTTCGCGATACCTGGGAGATCATCTGGTATACCTCCCTCATCTTATTGCTGTTGCCCACAATATTTGTAAACTGGTACCTGTTTTTCAATTCACTTTTAAGTCTTAGATTTTCTTCTTTTAATTTTTCCTTTTCCACCCTTATGGTTTCCAGCCGGATAACATGATTGGCAATCATGGCGGCCACGACAGACATGAATTTCTGTCCCTCTCTTAAGGCATAGGATTCATCAAAGGTTTTGTCAACACTGACCGCGCCAATGATCTGATCTCCTTTTTTTATGGGAACGCAGATAAATGAGATGGGCTGATTTTTTTTCTTTCGATTGGCTGTGCGGTCCAGAAAATCGGGTTCATTGCTTACATCAGGAATAATTTTTGATTTACCAGTCTGTATTACTTTTCCAATAATGCCTTCTCCCAGTTTGTATTTCCCCTTTTCCATGGCACTCCGGGTTATCCCGTGGGCCACCTCCATATTGATTTCCCGGTTCACAGGATTGAGTATGGATATGGTTCCCCGCTCCATATGCATGGATTCTGACAGAATGGCCAGAACATTGTACAGGGACCGCTCAAGATCCAGATCATTCAAAGCCTTGCTGATTTCATAAAAAAGCGTTATTTTTTCAATTTCCTTCATTTTTCTACCAGACCTGCTCTTCAATCAAATTTTTTTTTCCTGCATCTTCTTCTACATCTGTTTCTTCTACATCTGTTTCTTCTACATCTGTTTCTTCTACATCTGTTTCATCTGCATCTGTTTTTTCTGCATCCGTTTCATCTGCATCCGTTTTTTCTGCATCTGTTTTTTCTGCATCCGTTTCATCTGCATCCGTTTTTTCTGCATCCTTTTTTTCAATCATGACGCACTGGGATGTTTTTCCATTAATTTTCAGCTCCATGGATTTTTCAAGCCGGACATGACAGAGAAAAGAGGTTTCATAAAAAGGCGCAAAGGACTGAATCCATTCCCAGTCAAAAAAATCCGCTGGTCCTTTGTTTTTTTTCTGCTGATGCATCTCATCAATGGTAATATAATTGATGCCAAGGGAAGTGATGTTATGGAAAAAATGAGACCCCTGGGAGGGATCGGCATTGATCTTTTCATTTCTCAATTCCACTATGCCCCCCACCCCGGATATGTTCCGCCATTTCACCGGAATGCCCAGCCACCGGTCCGATGCCCCCCACCGACCGGGTCCCACAAGCAGATAAGGCCGTTTTTCCCTGACAAGCATTGCATTGATTTCATTGACTTCTCCGGCCATTTCAACGGTTTTTTCGTGCTTAAAGGCATCAGGCTTTACGTAGACAATATCCTGTATGGTTTCATTTACCCCATTGCCAAGGGCATGGGACGAGTAGCAAAAGGCAGCGCCGATGTCTTCAGCCGTTATGGATGCCTCAACCTGCTGCTCCTGGGCCACCATGGGCCGTATCTGGAGCACATAAAAATCAGGTTTTCTCTTTCGGTTTTCGTATAAATTAACGGAAAATTCAATCTCAACAGGACCGCCGAAAACACTTCCGCCAAGTTCCAGAAGATCAGAAATCAATCCTGCAACCGGGGGATCATTGTATTTAAGGACATGGGCAAAGGTCAACACTTTGGGGCCTTCAGCATACCAGGTGTCCCTGATCCGGTTTTCTCCCGGAAGATAGGTACTGGTCAGCTTTTTAACAGGATAGTCCTCCTGGGCATCATCAAGATTTAATTTTTCAAGATTTGAATGTTTTCTGAAATTAAGCCCTTCCGGGTAATTTTTTGTTTTAAGCGCATAAAAAGAGGTCTGGGTATTTTTTAAAATATCTTCTATAGTGGAAAGCTGGGGCAGGATATTGGGATCTTTCGGGGAAAACCGTAAATTCTTTTCTCCGTTCACCACTGTTTTGCCAAGGCCGAGAGCCAAATGAACAATACCGTCCTCTGCCTTCATACGGGAAAAGGGATAATAATTATTGGACTGGGCCACCCCTGAAATGGCAGGATAATAATAATCCCCATATTGAGCCCCTGCCAGCACCTGAACAATGACTGCCATGGAATCATTAAACGGTTTATTTGAAATGCATCTGTGAAAGGATTTGGCATCCTGATAAAAAGTGGATGCATATACCAGTTTAATGGCATTGGTCAGATGGGAAAGGCGGGTAAACAGATCAGGATGATTATTGGGGATTTTATAGGTTTTATAAAGCCCTGCATAGGGCTGGAAATGGGCATCTTCCAGCTGACTGGAGGATCGGACGGCCAGGGGCGCTCTGATACGGTCAAGAAAAACCATAAGGTCCTTGATCAGCCACTTGGGAAACTCGGCTTTTAAAAAATTATCCACAATTTCGCTGACCATGAATTCGTTTTGGGCAAAACAATACAGATTGTTCTTTTCAATAAAGGATTCAAACACATCTGTACTGAGCACAAGGGTCTTTGGAATTATAATATTAAACTCTGGATTCTCCTGGTGAATCTGTTTGTTCCGGCTGAGCAGAGTGGACATAAAGGCCAGTCCCCTGCCCTTCCCCCCCAGTGAGCCTGACCCGATTTTTGCAAAGGCTCTGATTTCCGGATCATAATATTTTTTCTTGAACCTTGAAACAAGTCCTTTGTGCCGCTGTATCCTTAAATCGTGAATACTTTCAATGATAAAGGTTTTCAACGCCTCAATATCTTTAAAATCACTGCGTTTAAGGGAT
Source organism: Thermodesulfobacteriota bacterium (assembly GCA_034660495.1). Classification (GTDB taxonomy): domain Bacteria; phylum Desulfobacterota; class Desulfobacteria; order Desulfobacterales; family Desulfobacteraceae; genus DATFJZ01. Next base: position 11,477 of record JAYEJJ010000173.1, read on the forward strand.
TTGAACTTCAAGGCGATATCAATTTCAGACCGGGCCATGAGCCATCGGGAAAAATGATCATGATCGGCGTGATACGCTACGGATTCATCAGGAATATGGGGCAGCTTTTCTTTAAGCTGGGCAAGGTTGGCTGCAAGATCAATCTGCTGACCATTGGGAAGGCAGAAAACAAAATCCCCAAACCCTAAGTGATTCAAGAAAAAAAACCTCAAGGTATGGGAAAAATCAACTGAATTTTTATTAAAAAACACACAGGGAATCTCATGGGCCTTTTTCTGGTTTTCCGGTTCTGAACTCATCAGAAGCAACGGAATGGAGGGCCGGTCTTTTTTTATACGGGAAAGCAGGGCAATGCCTGCAGAAGGATCAATTATGCCCTTTTTCGGAACCCTTGTATCTGATATGACACAGAGGACATATGGCCTGAATTTCTCATAAAAGCCAAGGGCCTGTTCATAATTCTTAGCCAGAAGAATTTTGGGCCGCTCCCGCATTTTCAAAAGCTTGAGACTGTCATTGAGATCCTTTGTAAGAAGGGCCTCTGTCTGAGTCACTATTTCTCTGTAAATAACAGGAAGAAAAAAAGAATAATAGTCTGGAGCGTCCTCGAGAAGGATAACAACGCTTACATTGGCAAGTTCTGTATCCTCCTCCACATTCAAGTGATCTTCGGCATTTTTTATCAGGGCAAGAAGAAGGTCTGAATTTCCGGCCCAGATAAAAATATTGTCAATACAGCTGGAAATATCCTCCCTGTATATATTGGAAACAGCTCGAACGCTTGGGGATAGAATAACAACGGGTAGATCGGGTTTGATTTTTTTTATCTCCCGGCCTGCCACCAGCAGGTCCATATCTTTCAGATGGGGAATAATCAGGACCATGTCAAACTCTTTTTTATAAAGCAGCCCCTGGGCTTCTTTAAAGGAAGATACAGCTGTGATAACAGGGGGCGAACTCAGATTCAATCCGCTGTACTCGTTTATGATCTTGGAGGTAAGGGTGCCTCCCTCCTCCAGGGTAAACATATTATAGGGATTGGAAATGAGAAGAAGGGTTTTTACCGAATATTTCATCAGCTTTTGAAACATTTCAGGTCCGTCATGAAATATTCCAGCAAATTTGTTACTTTCCATAAAAAGGCTCTGATATCCAAATCAATTTTAAAGTCTGCCCGAGGGGCCATCGTGGCTTGGTCATCACTTCAGCCAAATCGGCTGGTTTATTGATCAACGAATGTGACCCCCCCTCAGGCATGAACGGGCAATCAGTACATCTTTCTATAAAAATCACAAATTTGTAGGAATTACAATAAAAATATTATTTGATAAAAAGCATCTCCTGGTATGTGGGCAGATCCCAGATATCATCGGCCACCAGAGATTCCAGACGGTCAGCAGCCTGCCTGACACTGTCCATAGCCGGCAGAATGTCACTGCAGCAGAACTCCGCCTCTGAAAGGGCGTCTGTATGTTCCTTATCCATGAGGGTTTCCAGTTCTTCCAGGCCTGCAGCCAGGCGGCCGGTCATTGACAGGGTATCTTTCAGTACTGAATCATCACAGGCCAGTCCCAGGGCCTGGGACTTCATGCAGAAATCGGCAAGTTCTGACTGATACCGAACAGCAGCCGGATAAACAATTGTTTTTGCCATTTCAACTGTGGTTTTGGCTTCAACACCGATTTTAAGAATATACTGTTCCAGGTAGGTTTCATACCGGCTCTCCAGTTCTTCTCTGGAAAGCACCTTGTATTTACTGAACATTTCAACCACATCCGCATCCATGAGGACGGGAAGGGCTTCAGGGGTGGTGCGCCGATTGGGAAGCCCCCTTCTGGCGGCTTCTTCCTGCCAGGCTTGTGTATAGTTGTCTCCGTTAAAAATAATGGGATGGTGGGTATCCAGGATATCTTTTATAAGGTTTAAAACAGATTCCTTGAGGTTTAAATTTTCTTTCTGCACAGCTGTTTCCAGCCGGGTGGCAATATAATCCAGACTGTCTGCAAAAATCGTATTCATGGCCACAAGTGATCCGGCCACGGACTGCTCTGACCCCACAGATCTGAATTCAAACCGGTTACCGGTAAATGCAAACGGACTGGTTCGATTGCTGTCGCCGGCATCCTTTAAAAGGTCAGGCAGGGCTATAGCCCTCTGGCTTTGATCTGTTCCAGGTCTTTTCCTGGTCCGCACTGCTCAACCACTTTAAATTCGATGAGATAGAAACGCCCCTGAAAGTGCACCACCAGATCCAGCCGTCCCTTGTTGGAATGTACCTCCGGCCGGACATCAATGCCGGTGGCAGCAAAGTAGCAGTAGACAATGGAAGCGTAATACGCCTCATACCTGGCGGCTTGCTGGGTTTTGTACCATTCACTGGGAATGGATGCAAAAAAAGCGTGAAAAAGCTGGTGAAGCCGGTTTAAATCATTGGCTTCCAGGGCTTCATACAGGGCAAAGGCGTTGTTCTGCTGGGCCACAGGGGTCTGGGTAAAATAGCCAAGAATATAATCCGCCAGACTCTGACGTACCTCCTGGTTGGGATACCCCAGGGTATAGCGGCGCATCCCACCCATCACTTTTAACCCATGAATGGTCAGGTAGCCGGTCTGAAACAGCAGGGTCTCCACTTCAATCCGGTCCACATCAAAACTGCCGAGAAGCGCTTCTCCAACTTCAGAACTCCTGACACCACAAACCTAATATATTGTTTTAACTGAAAATATTCAAATTTAGGATCGTAATTTTAAATGCATAAAAAAAAC
>JAYEJJ010000174.1:0-14170 GCA_034660495.1 Thermodesulfobacteriota bacterium
AGACAATAAGCACAATATATGGTATTTGTCTGGTTTTTTTATGCATTTAAAATTACGATCCTAAATTTGAATATTTTCAGTTAAAACAATATATTAGGTTTGTGGTGTCAGGAGCTCTGAAGTTATGAAATTAATTATCAAACTGAACTTTATATTTTGAAAAAAATGGAAATGCAAAATTGAGTACATTTCAGCCGATGATTAAAACAAAACCGGTATGGTTTCACCCTCACACCCTGATCAAAACCATAATATATGTCAATGTGTTTGTTTTTGCAGCCAGCCTAGTGTTAAGCGGCAGAAACATTGAACTATCAATGAACCCCTTTACCGCCCTGTCTCCATCAATAAATACCCTGATATTTCTCGGAGCGTCCGGCACCGTCCCCATTGACCATTACCAGGAATGGTGGTCTTTAATTGCAGCCAGCTGGCTCCACGGCGGGCTTCTCCATATTTTATTCAACATGACTGCCCTGTTTCAGATCGGCCCTTTTGTGGCAAGAGAATTCGGCACCCACAGAATGTTTCTTATCTACACCCTAAGCGGTGCCGCTGGATTTTATCTCTCCTATATGGCAGGGGTGATGGTCACTATCGGGGCATCTGCATCCCTGTGCGGTCTTATCGGGGCCACCCTTTTTTATGGAAAATCCAGGGGTGGACTATACGGGGAAGCCATTTTCAAACAGACCTCGGGCTGGGTGTTCGGCCTTGTCCTTTTCGGCCTTCTTGTTCCCAATATCAACAACTGGGGACACGGCGGCGGCCTGTTTGCCGGCATTGCCCTGGCCTGGCTGCTGGGATACAATGAAAGATCAAAAGAAAATCAGGTCCACAGATTCTGTTCAATTTTTTTCATGGGTCTTACTGCAGTGATTATTGCCTGGGCATTTTTCTCCGCCCTGACCATTGTCTTTTAATACGTGAGTTCAGCCTGGTTTTACACAAATTTTACAAACACAGCCCTTGAGATCCTTTCCTTTTTCTAATATACCTCTGCATATGAAAAAAAAAATGGAAAAAATTGCTGTCGTCGGCGTGTCCTGCCTTTTTCCGGAAGCTGATGGATTTGATGAATTTTCAGCCAATGTCATGGACAAAAAGGAAGCCATTGACAACGTGCCCCGGCACAGATGGATTCTGCACCCTGATGCAATTGTATCTGAATTCAATCAGCCGGACAGGGCCTGCTCAAAACGGGCGGGACTGGTCAAAGAATTTTCCTTTGACCCTTATGGATTCAACATTGACAAGGATATTGTGTCCGGACTGGACCCCCTTCATAAAATGGTGCTTCACACCGGAAGAAAAGCTGCTTTTTCCTGCCCCATCACCAGAAAAGCAAAAGAAAGAACCGGTGTCATACTGGCATCCATCTCCCTTCCCACAGACACAGCCTCTAAAGCTGCCTGGGAAATTCTTTTACAAAAAAACCCAAGACCCCTTACCAGAACCGATGCCCTTGCCGCCAGTGTGGTTTCCACGCCGGCTGCCCTTTTAGCCCGGGCAATGGGGTATAAGGGAGGGAGCTGCACCCTGGATGCGGCCTGTGCATCATCCCTTTATGCCGTTAAACTGGCCTGTGATGAATTATCCCATAACCGGGCAGACATGATGATCTGCGGAGGGGTATCAAGACCCGATGCCATGTATACCCAGATCGGCTTTACCCAGCTGACAGCCCTTTCTCCTTCGGGCCGATGTGCTGCATTTGATGCAGCAGCAGACGGCCTGGTGGTGGGCGAAGGTGCCGGCATACTGGTATTAAAGCGCCTTAAGGATGCCATTAAAAGTCAGGATCATATTTACGGCATAGTGACAGGGGCCGGCCTGTCCAACGACATCGGCGGAAATCTGGTGGCACCGGCCAGTGACGGCCAGATCAGGGCCATGACAGCGGCGTATACATCGGCAGAATGGTCGCTTTCCGATGTTCAGCTCATGGAATGCCACGGGTCAGGCACCATTGTGGGCGACCTTGTGGAATCAGAATCCATTAAAACCATGTGGGAAAAAAGCGGCTCCTTTAAAAGGAGGCTGTCCATTGGATCGGTGAAATCCATGACCGGCCATCTGCTCACAGCAGCAGGCGCAGCAGGCATGATCAAAGTGCTGGCAGGCCTTGACAGAAAAAAGCTGCCCCCTTCCCTGCATTTTAACGCCTTTCCAGGCAGCAGCCCTTTACACAATACACCCATAAGGGTGCAGACAGAAACCGAGGACTGGATACCGGACAACCTATCCCGCCATGGTGGCGGCGGGTTAAGATCCGCACAAGGGTTTGCCCGGAGAGCGGCTGTAAGTGCATTTGGCTTTGGCGGCATCAATGCCCATCTGCTGGTTGAGGCGTTTGTCAACAACTCCCATTTTCCTGTACCTTCTTTCCCTGAACCCTGTAAGAACAAGCCCGTCCCGGATACAGCTCTCAAAACAGAGACAGATATTGATACAGCGGCAGACCTTGGCCCACAGCCAGACCTTGGTGCAGAGACAGACCTTGGTACAGAAGAAAATATTGGTACAGGAGAAGACAATGGTACAGAGATTGACTTTAGTACATCAACAGATACTGAAACAGGGGCTGACATAGCCATTGTGGGCATGGCTGTTATCACCGGCGCAGCAGCTGATTTAAACGCTTTTACCGCGCTTTTATCGGAACATTCTTCTACCGCACCAGGTCCTGAACCCCGCTGGATCGATAACGTCTCAACCTTTGCCGGCGAATTTCACATCCCCCCCGCCCAGATTGACGAGATGCTGCCACAGCATCTCATTATGCTGAAAACAGTTAAACATGCCCTTGTGGATGCCAATATTCCTCCCCGGCCAGACAAAAAAGAGGGCCCCAGAACAAAAATCGGAGCCGCCATAGGAATAGACTTTGATTTTGGGGCGACGGATTTTTTTCTCCGATGGAAGACCGCTCTGATTGACCACAGGCTCCAGGACGAGGTGTGTCCTCCCCTGAATGCCAATAAAACCCTTGGGGCTTTAGGCGGCATAGTGGCCAGCCGGATTGCAAGGGAATTCAAGTTTGGCGGCCCCTGTTTTACAATTTCTGCGGGCAGTGCTTCGGGCATAAAAGCAATTCAGGCAGGCATTGACAGTTTAAGGGCAGGACAGACAGATATGTTTATCTGCGGTGTGGTGGACATGGCTGGAGACATTCGCCAGCAGCATCTGGATGCTGCTCTGGAACAGATCCCCGGGTGCAGGACTTCATCCAATGATCCCCTTCATGAAACCAATACAGATAAAGCCGTTTTTTCCCCAGATGACGCGCTTTTCTTCACAGAAGGGGCTGGGGCTGTTATTCTGAAACGAACAGACCAGGCCAGAACGGACAAAGACCGCATATACGCAGAGATAAAGGGCATCGGTGGTTCCGGCGGCGGAGAAATGCGCTGTGAAACCCTTGATGACTGGAGTGAGCTTGCCAGGGCTTACCAGCTCTCCCTTAAAAGAGCCATGGCAGATGCCAAAATTTCCTTTTCAAACCTGGGGCTGTATCTGACCCATTCATTTTTACCGCGGGACAGCAGAGCCTTTGAAAAAAAATGTATCACCTCCTGGATGGACCAGAACATAGACGCAACGCCAATGATCATCCCTGGATCTGGAAAAACAGGTTATGCAGGACACCTTTCCGGACTTAGTTCTCTGATAAAGGCATGCCTGTGTCTCTACCACAACACCCTGTTTACCAGAAATCCCCGCCCCTGGGACCCGGGATCTGGAAATAAACATTGCTATGCCTGCACTGCCACAGTTACCTGCGACGGTGCCTGCGCCCATGTTATCCTTAAACGCGGTCAGACAGTAAACGACAGGAGCAGCAAACAACCTCCCGTCCGTCAATCTGTCCGCCCGGATACGCCTGAAATTTTTATAAAACCCGGCAGATGCCCTGTTAATAAAGACATCATCAACAGCCTGTCTGTTCAGGCAGCCGGGCTGACACCTGGTTCTTCAGCCCCCCGGGAATCTGTTCCGACAGTTAATCCGGAACCTGTTCTCACTGCGGATCAACACTCTTTGTTTTCAGCCCGTCAAGCAGCTGTTCCCACTGCGGATCAGAAACCAGATTTCCCAGCCGTTCCGGAAAATAAAGCCGCTCTTAAAAAAAACAATGAAACCACGTCCCCTGACGATTTGTCTTCCATTATCCGCCAATTCCATAGCACTGCCGTTGCCAATGCTACGAGTCACAGCGCATTTCTGGAATTTTCCCAAAAAAATACGATTGCCTTTGAAAAACAATTTAAAACACTGGTCCAACTGGGGGCTCAGTGCACAGAAACCTCTTTTAATACAGACACACCTTCTAGTGCATATACGCCTCCCCCTGCAGAATCACCTTCCAGTGCAAACAGGCCTTCCTGTACCGACACCCCTTCATCCTGCAGAAAAGAACCTCTGTTTACAAGAGAGATGTGTATGGAGTTTGCAACAGGAAAAGCCGCCAATGTGCTTGGCAAATCCTTTGAAATTGTAGATTCATACCCTGTCAGGGTCAGGCTTCCCGATGCCCCGCTCATGCTTGTGGACCGGATCATGAGTATTAAAGGAGAGATGCTGTCTTTAACATCAGGGGAAATTGTCACCCAGCATGATGTAACGAAAGGGGCCTGGTATCTTGACGGCGGCAAAGCACCGGTGTGCATTTCCATTGAAGCCGGCCAGGCCGACCTTTTTCTTTCCTCCTTTCTGGGTATTGACCATCGAGTAAAGGGAAAACGCAAATACCGGCTTCTGGATGCAAAGGTCACGTTTCACCGCACCCTGCCCGAACCTAACGAAACCATAGAGTATCACATCAAAATTGACCGATTTCTCAAACAGGGGGATGTCTATCTGTTCTTTTTTCACTACAGGGGGTATATCAACAATCAGCTTTTCATATCCATGAGGGACGGATGCGCCGGTTTTTTTACGGACAGGGAAGTCACTGCTTCAGGGGGGATCATACTTAAAAAAGAGGAAATAACCTCTGCCCAGGCGGACTTTTTTTCTGCTGAAAAAAATAAAACTGGAAAAAAAACGGCCGGGGAATCCTATTCAGATGAAAAAATCGCTGCCCTGCGAAAGGGACGTCTTGACAAGTGTTTTGGGCCAGCGTTTAAGGGAATGACCCTGGGAAAGGGATTACGACTGTCCGGCGGGAGAATGCACTTGATTGACAGGGTACTCTCACTTGACTTGACCGGGGGAAGATATCATAAAGGGGCCATTACTGCGGAAGCAGATATCAGGCCAGATGCATGGTTTTTGACCTGCCATTTTATCGATGATATGGTCATGCCCGGGACATTGATGTATGAATGCTGCGCCCATTCCCTGCGAATTTTCACCCAGCGATTGGGATGGGTGTTTCAGGACGACAAGGTGCATTATGATATCATTCCGGGCCTGGAAAGTGACCTGAAATGCAGGGGACCGGTTACCCCCAAGACCCGGAAGGCCCGGTATTATATTGAAATAAAAGACATCAAATACACCCCTGAGCCCTGTATTACAGCAGATGCCCACATGTTTTCAGACGATCTGAGAATTGTGCTTTATAAAAATATGGGAATGAAAATATCAGGCATTCCTTCAGAGGAGATGAAAGATTTCAGAGATAACCATTTCGGAGACAGACAATGAAATATTCAAATGTATATATCAGCCAGATCAGCTACGAACTTGCCCCCCATGTGGTGACTTCTGAAGAAATTGAAGATGCACTCAAGCCGTTTTACGACGCAACGGGCTTTAAACCCGGCCAGCTGGAGGTCATAACCGGTGTGCGTGAGAGACGGTTCTGGGATATTGACCACACCCTGGCCCAGGGCGCAGCCAAGGCCGGGAAAAAAGCCCTTGCCTCCTCAAAAATGTCACCGGAAGACATTGGTGTCCTGGTGTTCTGCGGTGTGGGCCAGGACGGGTTTGAACCGGCAACAGCCTGCGCGGTGGCAGACGAACTAAAAATTGGAAGCAGCGCCCATGTGTATGATGTGTCCAATGCCTGCCTCGGGGTAATTACCGGCATGGTGCAGGTGGCCAACGAAATTGAGCTGGGCAATATAAAAGCAGGCCTTGTGGTGTCCTCGGAAACGGCCAGACAGATTGTTGACTCCACCATCAGGGAAATCAACCAACGAAAAAGTGTAGATTTCTACAAAAAAACCATTGCCACCATGACCGGGGGCTCCGGAGCCGTGGCTGTGCTGCTGACCAACGGCACCTTTGATCATATTTCTGCACAGCACCGGATTGAGGGGGGTGTCGTACAGCACGCCGATGAACATCACGAACTCTGCCGCTGGACATTCAGTGAAAAGGGCATGCCCACCCATGCCATAATTCAGATGCGAACCAATGCCCAGGCAGTGCTGGAACACGGCCTGAAACTGGCAAGGCAAACCTTTGAGCGCTTTAAAGCCGAATTACAGCTTTCAGAAGACAAACCTGACAAATACATCTGCCATCAGGTGGGCGCCACCCACCAGATGATGTTCCACAAAGCCATGGATATTGACCCGGCAAAGGACTATGCAACATTTCCCTTTCTCGGCAACATCGGTACGGTTTCTCTTCCCATCACTGCTGCCCTGGCAAGTGAGCGCGGATTTCTCGAACAGGGGGACTATGTGGGGTTTCTCGGCATCGGCTCCGGGCTGAACTGTTTGATGCTGGGAGTAAAATGGTAATGAAACGCAAAATCAATAACAATGTCCTGTCTACAAACGGATTTGCCCATCTGTACAATTTTAACCCCCATTTTATGGATATCAACGGCCATACCATGCACTATCTGGATCAGGGCTCTGGAAAACCCGTGGTCATGATCCATGGAAATCCCACATGGTCCTTTTATTTTCGCCACCTGGTCAGTGTATTGTCAAAAACCCACCGCACCATTGCCATGGATCATATTGGATGCGGGTTTTCAGACAAGCCCGACAGCAGACACTATGACTACACCCTTGAACAGCGTACCCATGATCTGGAAACCCTTATTGAGAACCTTGATCTCAAAGAAAAGATCACTTTAATTGTCCATGACTGGGGCGGAATGATCGGCCTGTATTTTGCTCTGAAGCATATTCACAGAATTGAAAAAATAGTGATCACCAACACCTCAGGGTTTGCCCTGCCAGAAAACAAACGATTTCCGTTCCGTCTGTGGCTGATAAAATACCTGACCCCCTTTGCGGTGCCGTGTGTCCTGGGCCTGAACCTGTTTTCAAGAGCCGCGATTTTCATGGCTGCAGAAAAAAAACTGACAAAAGAGGTTCAAACAGGTCTGACAGCACCTTATAATTCCTGGAAAAACAGAATCGCCTCATTGAAATTTGTTCAGAACATTCCCCTTTCAGAAAAGGACAGATCCTTCAGCGCCGTAAGATACGTGGATGACAACCTCCACAGACTGGCCGGCCTGCCCCTTCTGATTTTATGGGGGAAAAAGGATTTTGTGTTTGATCTTACATTCCTCAATGAATGGAAACAACGCTTTCCAGGGGCAGAAACCCATCTTTTTGAAGATGCCGGGCATTATCTGTTTGAGGACAAGCCTTATGAAACCACGCGGTTAATTCAAAACTTTCTTCAGTAAATGAAAAAAAACCACTCAATGTTCCCCAAGATATTGATGTCACGCAAGCATACCTGCAGGAAGCCCTTACATCTCTTTTGTATCATACTGGCGCTTTATCCCTCAAACAAGCGCGGATCCTGTTAGGACAGTCACGTCGGGAATTCGAAGAAATTACCCTGAGCAAATTCGGCTATACAACCAAGGACAACTGCCCTGACAATTCCGCAATAAAAATTAAAGCATCCAAACGATGAAAAGTGTTGTCTGTGACTCGGGAGCTTTGATATGGCAACAAGGTTTTCCGGCGGTTTGAAACTGGCGTTTCCACCACCGGAAAACCGATCAATTCCTATTTGTAGTCTATTCCTCAGGCTTTTGTACAGGTCCCTGATTTGTTGCCGTTGCCGGATCCGTCTCTCGGACCATTCCCGCCGTTCCCGGTTCCGTCACCCGGTCCGTGCCCACCGCCGTTACCATTGCCGCCTGCTGCCAGAATCAGTGTTTTACCGGTAACGTCCATTATCGAGGTCAGGGATGATCCGTTATTGTTACCATCTTTCGTATGTGTCCGGGCTGCCAAGTTAAGCATCATTGAACTTTCAATGGCTGACATATTGCAATTTCCATCTCCAGTGCCCATACCCCTGCCAGTGCCATTACTGTTGCCGCTGCCTTTAGTCCCCCTCCATAAAGGAGCACCGGTTTCAGGATCACGCAGAACAATTTCTTCCCCTCCCAGCACAACGCTCATGGCAATGATTTTAAATGTTCCGTCGGACAGGGCAATCTCGTAGCCATTAACTGTAATTGCTTCACCCATGGCAGGTTTTGCAATTCCTGCGGCATCCCAGAAAAAAACCGGCCCCATACCGTATACCGTGACAATTTCAGAACCGGTTTCAATACTGATACCATTTCCAGAGGTGTTGATGTCTGCAACAACACCCGAAACTTCCATGGGTATGCCGTCCATAATGGTATAAAGAGGGCCAGTGCCGTCACCGGGACCGTTTCCGTTACCGGCAAATGCCGCTGGTACCGTGACAAAAAAAATGAATGCCGTCAATGCTGTGATTACCAAAGTGATTTTTTTCATTGTGTGTTTCTCCTTTTTCTTTTTGATAAGATTTGTATTGCGGTGATTATATCACCCAACATGATTATTCATGTTTAAACACTTAAACCCGGAATGGAAAAAAAAGTTTCACTTTATTTTGAAAAAATAAAAATACAGCCGGCTTGACCCGGCTTTCCCTGTGATGTATCATGCGTAAAAACGTGCCCAGGTACAGGGCGCAAAAAAAATTTGGCGGATTTATGAAATCGACGGAGCGCATGAAACGGATAATAGGACTGTTTTTCCTGGTGGCACCTTTTTTTGCGGCTGGTTTTCCACTGGCAAAGGGATATGCCGTTGAGTACAGGCTGGGGTCTGAAATTTTCCTGGGACTGTTCAGGGAAGAGAACTTTCTGGACACGTCCAACGCCGCATTCGACTATGATGAAACCTATACTATTTTGGGAATTTACCCGGATGTTTCCCTGAATTTTAACGAACACTTTACGGCATATGCCCTGGCAGAGCTGGAATGGTTTTATTCATGGGATGCTGAACAAACAGAGGATGAAAATGAGGTCTATGCCACCCTGTCGGATATCTTCGTCAATTTCAGTGCGGCCGGTTTAACTCTTGATATCGGCCTTCAGCCGTTTACCGTGGGCCGGGGCGTAATTTTTTACAGTGATGAGCCGGGGATTTCCCTAGGATATGACGGGTGGCAAGGTGTCAATATAAGGGGAGAAGGATTTCGGGTCTTTGATCACTCACCCATGGCCACCCTGACACTGGGGTATCAGCCAGGCTTTCTGGAATCCGTTGAAATCATTGGTGCGTGGTATCACGATGCGGATAACAAAATTGCAGAATTATACATCCCCTTTTATAAAAAAAAGAATTTGAAAACCAGCGGGCATTTTTTTTGGGCAGGCCTTCAGACGGATTTTTTTGTCCGGGAACTTTATATTTCCGCTTCAATAATCCAGCAGTTCGGTTCAGTTCAGCTGGATAACGGCACAGACAGCTTTAATTTTGATGTATCTGCCTATCTGATTGATCTGGAAGCAGGATATAATATTTCTAAAAGATTAACTGTGGGGGCCTTTTTTTTCAGTGCCAGCGGCGACAGTCATCCAACAACAGGAAAGCTTCATGCATTTGTCTCTCCCATGCCGTTTAATCCGAGAACGGCAATTTTCTTCAATGGCGGTTTTGAGCGCTATGATATTGAAGACGCTGTTCTTTTAGGGGGTGTGACCTGGGATGGTGTAAGTGCGCCAGGAATCAGAATCGAATATCAACCGGATCCCAGGGTCGTAACAGAACTGGTGGCGGCAGCGCTGTTTCCCCAAACCGATCTGTTTGACACGGAGCAATGGTATGGATGGGAAGTGGATGCACGGGTGTCATACACCTTTTATCAAAACCATCAAATATTTTTTGAAACCGGAATCCTTCGTCAGGGCGGCTATTTTGAACCCGCTTACGGATTTCGGCCGGATGATGCCGTCCGGGTGGCAGGGGGGCTTCACCTTGTTTTTTGATGTTACAATTACCGTTAATAAAAAATTGTGAAACTTTTTCTGTTATTAAGTGTTTAATAAACATACCGGTAAACGAGTCTCACGTTCTTAAGAACCGGCATGGCCGGCCCATGATCATCGACCCAGCCACAACTAGGAATAAAACGCAGCCAAAGGCAATGCTTTGACAAGTGTTTCTGGTAAAAATGAGCGGAGTTGTGGCAGTTAAAATTCTCAAAGGGAAGGAGCGGGGCAGACCAATGACAGCAGATGGGACAGGATACCGGCAGGGGAAAGGTTGACATGACCTCCCATGAAACCGACCAGGATGTGCAGCTCATGCTGCAGTTTAAAGAGGGGGATGAAGATAGTTTCAGGCAATTATTTTCTAAATACCAGAGCCGAATAATTACTTTTTGCTTTCGTTTCTGCAATGATCAGGTTCTGGCCGAGGATCTGACCCAGGAGATTTTTTTACGGGTTTATCAGGGGGCACGCCGGTATCGCCCGAAAGCCCGGTTCTCTACATGGCTTTATCGGATTGCGGTCAACACCTGTTTAAATGAAGCCAGACGACTGAAAAAAGGCCACGGAATTCAGTCCATGGAACAGCCGGCAATGTATGCTGAAAAAAACAGCCCGCCGGAATACAGGGATAACGACCATATTTCTGCGGAAGAGACAATGGTTGCCAGACAGCGGGATGAAAAAATAAAAGCGGCTATAGCCAAACTACCGGCTCAGCAGCGGGCAGCAGTTGTATTGAGGATTTATGACGAATTTTCATACAAGGAAATTGCCGATCAATTGTCGGTGACAAAAGGAAAGGTAAAGACACTGATTTACAGAGCAAGACAGCGGATGAAACAAACCCTTAGCCAATGGTTATAAAATGAAAGAAAAACAAAAAAACACCTGCAAGGTAAAAAAAAAGATTACGCTACTGCTGGATGCTGAATTGTCCCGGAAAGAGAGCGAATTTGTCATGGAACATCTCAAAGACTGCCCTGTCTGCCAAAAGGAATATGAAGCCCTGAAATCCATGGACAATTTGCTCCGTGATCTCAAACCCGTGACTTCTTCCAGAGATTTTCCCCGGCAATTCTGGCAAAAAGTGGAAGCCGGCGAAGAAAATCAAAAAAGATGGCGCATTTTTTCAAATTTTGGCTTCAAATGGCGGCCTGCATTGGCAGCTGCGGCCTGTGTGGCGGTAATTGCCGCAGGATCGTTGATGTCTTCTAAATCCGAATTACATCCACCAGGCATGCCGACCAACGCAGCAGATATAATCGTTGCCCAAAATTTCAATTTCTACCGTGATTACGACATTATTAATAACCTGGAGCTGTTTGAGCACTGGGAAGAAATCATTAAAACAGAAGAAATCTAAAATTGAGACAAATTATTATTATCATGCTTTTTCTAATGCTCTGGGGAATTGCCCCGCACGCATCGCCCCTGATGGCGGACACCAAAAAAACGGATCAACCTGTCCAAAAAAATCTGTCGCCTCAAACTGACAAAGAAATTGATGAAATGTTGGAACTGATGGAAATCTTACAGGATATGGAGATGTTTCAGGACTATGATATTTTTGCCGAGGAAAAATCCGATGAAAAAAAAAATTAGCATCTTTATATTAAGCGTGGTTCTGTTGACTTTTTCAGGAAACGCTTTCCCGGACGATTCGGATGATCGCTTTTTGTCTGCACAGAGGGAAGCCCCCGGGGCAGATGAAAAAGCCCGACTGAGGGAAAAATGGCAGAAGTTTAAGACGCTTCCGGAATCTGAGCAAAATCGTCTGAAACAAAATTATCAAGCGTTTAAAAGTCTGCAGAAAGACGAACAGCAGAAAATCAAAGACAATTTCAACCATTTCCAGAAACTGTCCACGGAAGATAAAAAAAAAATCCGGGATAAATTTTTGCGCTGGCAGAAGTTACCGCTTTCTCAAAAAAGAATCATCCGTCAGCGACATCAAAAATTTCAGAAAATGTCCGGATCGGGTAAACAGAAAATAATGAAACAGTATCAGCGATGGCAGAATATTTCACCTGCGAAACAAAATGGCAACAGAGAAAACCGGAAAGGCCAAGGTAGTCAACATGGCGGCCGTAGTAAAGGAAACAGATGAAAAAGGGCCTTGATCAAAAATGGTATAAAAGTGGGCATCCTTCATAATGCTTCAAAAGTAGTTTACACTTTTTGTGTTTGATTTTTATATTTTTCGTGCCTTTCGTGGTTAAAAAAAATAAAAAGTGTAAAGTACTTATGAAGGATGCCTAAAAGTGTAATGATATTTTTGGCCTTATGCGGAAAAAAACTGCACAATTACTTGTTATGTCGGCAACGAAGCATTGAACTGTTCAAATTGTTAAGGGATAAAATTCAATGGGAAATATCGATGACACTTATACTTTCTTTTTAAAAGTAATTTTTAAAGACGTACAGGAACCGATCTTTATAAAAATCAGAAAAAAAGAATCAGAAAGATTTGAAATAAATATGGAGTCATTCAATGAAACCAGGAAATCATCACTCTTTTTTGTTTGTGATACTATTGATGGAAAATATATTGGGATAAACATAGCTCAAATACAATCCGTTAACATCCTTTGGGAACCCTCACCACACTTCGAAGATCTGAAATATTATGAAGGGCCAATAAAGTTTTTGTTAAAAGGGCGAAAAGAGATGATTGAAACCAATACAGAAGATCCAGACGAATTACATGATTTTTACAGTTATTTGGAATATGGATCAGATATTGTTGGAACATTTGCTGGGTTTACAGATGAAGATGGCGAAAGACTACTCATCAATATACATGAGCTATTATACATCGAATCCCCTCAATCGTTAACGGATGAAGGGTGGCAAATTGTTAAAAAAAGGGACGGAATCGAAACATAACCTTGCTCTTTCATAAGGAGAGATCAAAAGCAAAAAAATCATAGGATGTGAGATCATGAAAAAACTGCCCATCGGCATTCAGACATTTGAAAACTTGATCCTGGAAGGGTTTGCCTATGTGGACAAAACCCGGTTTGTGAAAGAGCTGGCATCGCAAGGTAAATATTATTTTCTGTCCCGCCCGCGCCGGTTTGGCAAAAGCCTTTTTCTCAGCACCCTGAAAGCCGCATTTGAGGGGAAACGCAAGCTGTTCAAAGGGCTGTTTCTTGAGGATAACTGGGACTGGGATCAGATCCATCCGGTGATTCATATCAGTTTCGGATCAGGGGTGATGCGGTCAGTGGCGGATTTGAAAATTCGTTTTGAGTCTATCCTTGAAGATCATATCGAAGCTTATGATGTAAAAACCAGCAAACAGGATCTGCGGGAACTGTTTTCGCAGCTCATTAAACTGCTGTATCGAAAAACAGGTCAAAAAACAGTCGTCCTTGTGGATGAATATGACAAACCCATTCTGGACAGTATCCACAACACCGAACTGGCTGTGGAGATACGGGAGGAGCTGAAAAACTACTATTCCGTTATCAAGGACAGTGATGCCTGTATCCGGTTTGTATTCATCACCGGTGTTTCAAAATTCAGCAAAGTCTCTTTGTTCGGCGGAAAGAACAATCTGGAGGATATTACGGTGTCTTCTGAGTTTTCCGCCATCTGCGGCTATACCCAAGGAGAGCTGGAATCGGTTTTCAAGGCGTATCTGACCGGTCACAACCTGGATGACGTGCGCACCTGGTACAATGGGTACGCCTGGCTGGGGGAGATGGTATACAACCCTTTTGATATTTTGCTCTTTTTAAAAAAGGGAGTCTTTTCCAATTACTGGTTTGAGAGCGCCACCCCCACTTTTTTAATAAAATTACTGATGGCCCGGAAATACCGTGTACCGGATCTGAATACGCTTCAAGTTCAGAACTCCTGACCTCAGCTAATTTTGAATGCATAATCATTTTCTATATATGGCATGTGTCACATAAAAACCCACCTTATAGCAATAATTTCTTGACAATTCCGAAAGTTCTTGAGTATTAT
>JAYEJJ010000175.1:0-41909 GCA_034660495.1 Thermodesulfobacteriota bacterium
GATTGTCGCAACGCCTGGCAGGGAAAAAGTCTGATCTCCTTTGGTTCTCAATGTTCCTGACAGGCAACCGCTGGGGGCTCTTAATCGGCCCTTCCATAAAAACTTGATAACCGAGTGTTAGCTTTTAGCTGTCAGCTGTCAGCTGTTAGCTGAGTACTGATGGCTGACGGCTGATGGCTTTCATATAAAAAATATATACCGGCAGATAAAAAAGCAAACAATTTAAAAAAACTGAATTTTAAATCATCCCCTGACCATTTAAGAGAAAAATCAGTTTACATGATGAATTAAAATCTGATAAAGTGGGATCGTTAAATTCATCTCAATGCAGGCCTGACCTTACCACAGGTGTTTTTTCCGCCCGGAACAGACCGCAGCAGTCCAGGTCTGCTGTTTTAAGGATACGACACAAAGCCAAAACGGAGGATAGCAATGAAATCCATTCAGGCGCAATTCGACAAATCATCCAATTCCATTCAGATTAAAAAAGATGCACAACAAGAGGACTGGGTTGACGTATGCGAAAAATTCAACAATGACGTGGAGCGCGTATGCTATGTGGATGATCAGAAAGACTATACTGCGCTTTACCAGTGCTTTGATGAAAACAACAGAGAATACTTCTACCTGGTCAAAGAGGAAAAAGAGCTCTATGCCCTTAGAAGAAGACATTTTTTAAACAAAATCGGAAAAAAAATTTAATATGAAATCAATACCTGTTTTAACAATTCTGTTTTTATTTTTTTTAGGACAATTCGTTTTTTTTGTACCGCATACACCGTCGCAGTCACCTGACACATCTGATACATCTGATATATCCAAAAACACTTTTCAGGAATCTCCTGGAGCTCAAAAGATAACAAAAACCGGGCAGCAGATTTTACGGATGGGACTCCACGTCAGTTCAATGAAAAACCTGGACCCTCATTTTGCTGCCGGGTCCCAGGACAGAGCATTTGCCGACATGGTCTTTAACGGGCTGCTGCGCTACAAACCCGGTAAAGCCCCTGAAATTGAACCGGACCTGGCCGAAGCAATGCCTGAATTTGTAATGAGAGGACAGAAACAGATCTGGACCATTAACCTGCGCCAGGGGATAATGTTTCATTCTGCTCCGGGTATTCCCGCCCATGAACTAACAGCCAGTGATGTTGTCTTTTCCCTGCAGAAATCAGCCGACCCTGAGCGCTGCCGCTACAGCGGAGAATACAAAGGCATGACCTTTAAGGAAAAGGACCGTTATACCGTTGAAATCGTTCTGGATGACCCCATGTCCACCGTGCTTTTTTTTCCGAAATTTGCTGATTACGGAGGGGGGTTCATTGTAAGCAAAAGCGCCCTACAAAAAATGGGGGTTGAAACATTTAAACACCACCCTGTGGGAACAGGTCCTTTTGCCTTTCAATCCCATGACCCGGGCAAAAAAATCGTTTTAAAGGCCCATGACAGGTATTTCAGGGGCAGGCCCCGCCTCAGAGGCGTTGAAATCTTCTTCACCTCAAAACCTGAGGATCGTGAAAAGAAAATCATGACCGAAGATCTTGATGTGGTCATGGGATCCGCTAAAAAGGGATGGATAGAAAGAATGATTGCCGCAGACGGCATAGAAATGGATTTCTTCGGTGTCGGGGAAGTGGTCACCTTTTATTTTAACACCTGCATGGCGCCTCTGGATGACATCCGGGTAAGAAAGGCCATTGCCCATGCCCTTGATCAGGATGTGTTCATGGCGACCTCCCACAAACGGGTCATTCAGAAAATCTACTCACCGGTTCCTGCCCACCTGCTCCCCGGCGGATTAACCAAAGAAGAAACCCTGAAGATTGTTTATACAAGAGATTTAAAAAAAGCCAGAGCCCTTTTAACAGAAGCCGGGTATCCCCAAGGATTTAACCTGGATCTTGTCAGCTCAGAAAAACGGCTTCATGTTACCCTGAATCAATCTTTGGCAGATCAGCTGGCCAGAATCGGAATTCAATGCAGGCTTCATGTAAAAAAACACGCTGACATGCACAAATTAATCCGCCAGCAGCCCTGCCCCATTGTCTTGTATGTGGCCTGGCGGCCCAATGCCGATCAATTTCTCACCCGGTTTTTCCATTCCAACTCCATTATTGTCAAGGGATCCAGACCTGACACCAATTTTTCCCATTATGATAAAATCGATGCCCTGATTGAAGACGCCCGCAGGGAAATCAACCCGGAAAAACAGATAGATCTCTGGAAGCATGCCCAGATCAAAATTCTAAGTGATGCAGCAGCCTATCCTGTCATGACCCAGATCCCTTTTTTTGCCAGAAAAGCAAATGTGGATTATGGACATGAATTAATATCCACCCTGGCCCTCTACCCTCAGTTTACGGAAAAAACCAGGATACTGCCCTAACAGGAATACAGTGCTTTTGATTCTATGAAAATCTACACAAAAATAATGATAACCCTGCTGCCCCTGATGTTTATTTTTCTGCTGTCCTTATCCTATATCACATACCATCTTTCCTCCAAAGCCCTTACCACGCTTGCGGAAACATGGCTGAGCACCAGTCTGACACGGGGCATGAAAGTGCTCGACCAGCAGCAGACCAATCTGGAAAAATATCAGCTTGACCAGATTGCCGCCAGCATATCAAAGGCCAAAATGGATGCAGACAAGGCCATCTCTTCACTTAAACTCGGTGGAAAAGGGTATTTTTTTGCCGTCAACACCCATGGTATTGTCACAGTTCATCCGGATAAAACCATGACAGGTAAAACAATCAAAAACCACAAATGGTTCTCCCGTTTAAAAGAGAAAAACGGACGTCTCGTGTACAATTTTAAGAATAAACAGCATCTTGCCGTGTATGACTTTTTTGAACCCTGGGGCTGGTATGTCTTTGCAACAGATCCCAAAGAGGATTATTACGGCACTGCCGCTAGAATAAAAACCATTTGTCTCATATCCTCTGTCATTGGATCTGCTCTTCTGGCAGCGTTTCTTTTGCTTTGCACCCGCGCCCTGATCAGCAGACCGTTGATTCCCCTGATCAAAGGATCTCAACGGATCGGTAAAGGAAATCTTAACACCCGTATTCCAGTGCTGTCAAATGATGAGTTCGGCATGCTGGCCAGATCATTTAACGCCATGACAGAGGATCTTCAGGAAGTCACGGTTTCAAAAAATGCCCTTGAAAAGGAAATAAATAAACGAATAAAAAAGCAGGAAGAACTTAACAGCACAAAGAAACAGCTCACGGCCACACTGGATGCCCTGCCTGATATTCTTGTTAAAGTAGACCGCCGGGGATATATTCAAAAAATCCGGGCACCTGAAAATGAACTGTTTTTCAAAGACTGCGGATCTTTTTCAGACAGGCATTTAATGGATGTTTTTCCTGAAGACGTGGTAATAACCATCCAGCGCGCCATGGAAAACGCCCTGGATAAAAAAAGCCATACAGGGTCTTATTTTTATCTGTCCACCCCCTCGGGTCAGCGGTGTTTTGAACTTTCCATGGCAAAAACAGGGGAAGCAAAAAACGAGGACTGTGTTTTTATCATTTTGATGAGAGATATTACCGCCCGGAAACTGGCGGAAAAAAAAGTGGCAGAGATTGCAGATCGGTTCCAGAAAATGCTCGATGCCATCCCTGATATGATTTCCATCCATGATGCCCAATACAATATTGTTTACAGCAACTGGAACGGGGTTGGAAATGTGCCTGAGGAAAAACAGCAGGTTTTCACCAAATGCTACCACACCTATTATGGTAGAAAAAAAAGATGCATCAACTGCCATGCACAGAACGTAATAAAAACCAAAACACAGTATGAAACCGAGGAAAAACTGTCAGACGGACGGTGGCTGCGCATCATTGTTATCCCCCTGATGGATGACAATAACGACATTGACCTGTTCATGACCTGGATAAGGGATATTACAGAGCAGAAAAAATTCAAGGACAGCATAAGCGAAGTTCAGAGGATGAAAACCGTAGGAACCCTTGCCGGCGGGATTGCCCACAATTTCAACAATATTCTCATGGGCATTCAGGGAAACTGCACTCTGATCAAACTGGGCAAGGACCCTTCCCACAGGGATATTACGCGTATTGAAAGAATTGAAAAATCCATTAATGATGCGACTTTTTTGACCAGACAGCTCCTGGGCTTTGCCAGGGGCGGCCAATACAACCCCCTGCCCATGGATTTAAACCATATCCTTGAAGAACAGACCCGAATGTTTGAACAGACCAAAAAAAGTGTTGTTATAAAGAGAAATTATCATACCCCTCTTCATACGGTAGAGCTGGAACGGGGACAGATAGAACAGGTGCTTTTAAATCTCTATATCAATGCCTGTGAGGCAATGACCGGTCAAAAAGAAGAAATTTTTCTAAAAACAGAAAAGACCTTGATTGATAAAACACCCTTTAAGATAAAACCAGGAAAATATGTTAAAATATCCATAGCAGATACAGGAAAAGGCATGGACAAAAAAACCTGCCGCCGGATATTTGAACCCTTTTTTACCACAAAAACAATGACCCGGGGAACCGGACTCGGGCTTTCATCCACCTACGGCATTGTCAAGGGACACGGCGGCTTTATCAATGTCTACAGTGAAACAGGCATGGGTACCACCTTTACCATCTACCTGCCTGCCTCGGACAAGACGCTTTGTACTGAAACAGATATGATACCAGAGACGGAAAAAGGCCAGGGAACCATTTTGCTGGTGGATGATGAAAAGGAAATCCTTGACATCAGCACAGAGCTTCTCCAGGAACTGAATTACCAGGTGATCAGTGCCAAAAGCGGCAAGGCGGCCATTGATGTATTCAAGAAAAAAAGAGAAGCGATTTCCCTGGTTATTCTTGACATGATCATGCCGGACATGGACGGAGAAGAAACCTTTAAAACCCTGAAAAAAATTGATCCCCGGGTCAAGGTGGTTCTTTCCAGCGGCTACAGCATTGACGGACAGGCCAGGCATATCCTGGACATGGGATGCCAGGGCTTTATTCAGAAACCCTTTACCCTGAATATTTTATCACAAAAAATCAAAAGAAACCTGGGAAATTAAAACTTGATGATCGAATTTGTTGAACAGCGCCGCCCCCACCGGTTCTGCCATAAAAACAATCTTATCTATCCCTTTCCCAGGGCGCTCTGGGCTGCTTCTTTCTGTTGTTCAAATTTCAATGCATTTTTAAGGGCATGGTCGGCCCGTTTATCATCTCCCATATTCATGGCGCTGTACCCTAAAAGCAGCCATGCCCTGCCTTGATTTCTCCCTTTTTTGGCAGCAATCTCCTGGAATATTTCTGCGGCTTTTGAATAATTCTTCATGGCAAAGAGCAGCTCTGCCTTGATCATTTTCAGCTGAACCCAATCCCTGGTGTCAGCCTTATCTTTAAACAGGGTGAGCCCTTTATCGGCGAATTTAAAGGCTGTTTCCAATTCATTCATCTGTTGACAGGCTGTGATGATATTCTTGAGCAGGTCAACGCTTTTTCTGCGCTGAAACAGATCTATAAAGTACTCTGCTGCTTTTTGGGGTATTCCTGCGGCCTGATTCAATTCAGCCATGAGTTTTTTTTCGTCGTCTGACAGGGGGGTCAGATAACTGCACAGGGTCAGCGCGGCCAGGGCGGTTTCATAATCATTGTCCGCCAGGGAAAAATGAACCAGCCCCTTCCACCATTTGGGTTCTTCAGGATGGGTGGCAGTGAGTTCTGTGATCAGGGCAAGGGCCCTGTCATCCATACCAAGATCCATATACTGGTACAGCAGGGTGTTCTGCCACTGGGCTTTCCGACTGCCTGTGCTCTGTCTGACAAGCAGTTCCATATGGGGAAGGGCGTTTTCCGGCTGTTCCAGGGACAGGTAGATGTGCACCAGGATCTCGTACCAGGAAACCTCTATCTCATGGGCATGATCCCTTAAAAGCCGTTTAAAAATATCCAGAGCCCTGTCACAGGCTTTGGCGGAAAAACAGGCACTGGCACTGTAATACAAAAACTTTGGATCTTTTTCTTCTCCTGACTCATACCCGTTGACAAAGGCTTTTCCTGCCTTGAGGTAGTTCTCAAGGCTGTAACAGGTCTGGGCGAGGTTCAGCCAGGCGTCAGAAAATTCAGGGGCTTCTGAAACTGCCTTTTCATAGCTGAGCACCGCTTTTTTCAGTGATCCGGCCTGAAAATAATAATTGCCCATGGTAAACCAGATCATGGGGTGAACAGGCTTTTCCTTTTTTTCCCTTTTGATTTTAAAATCCTCAAGAACAGTCAGCGCTCCGGCAAAATCATTCTGCTGAACGATTTTGTAGGCCTTGTTCAGCACAATCTGTTCTGCTATGGGAATCTTTCCATAACCGCTGTCTGCATGGCATACACAGAAAAAGCCCAGGCTGAGCGCAAGCCATACAGCAAAAACAATTAAAAAAGACAGAACGCACGGTCCTGTGCCTTCCATGCATTTTCCTGCAGAGACAGACGTGTCATTTTTCTGGAATAAATTTTTGGTGTTGATTCCTTCTTTTCTAAAAAACAAAGTCCTAAAGGCCATAGTTTATTTCTCCAGCTTGAACTGCACCGTGGTCTCCACATAGGTATTCACAGCTACCCCCTCGATGGTGCCCGGAGAAAACCGCCACTGGGAAACGGCATTTAACACACTGCTGTCAAACACTTCCCTGGGGTCTGCTTCAACCACCCGGGGGTCTTTGACTCTGCCCTGGCGGGTCACCATAAATTTGACCCTGACCCATCCCTCAATCCCCTTTTGTCTGGCCCGGAAAGGATACACCGGAGGCACATGGGCAATGGGAGTCAAACTTTTATCAAGCTCAGAAGCAGAATACACATGTTTCATTGCCGGCGGGGCAATGGTTATATTTTTCATGGAAAAACCAGGGATACCTGGCACAGGGGGGAGTTTTGGATTGATTTCAAAGGGCAGGCCGGCGGCAGGGACAAATTTTTTTTCCTGAACATTCCTGGGAATTGTTTCAGTTTTTTCTGTCTGAACCTTTTTTTCCTTTTTGATTTCCTTTTTTTCCCTTTTTTCAGGAGGGCGATCCTTTTGTTTGATCCTCACCACGTTCACGGTTTTAAAATCAAACCCCTTATCCGGCGCAGCAGCGTGTTTATCCATCATCAACGGCATGAGGCTGAAGAAAAAAAGATTAAGAAGAACGGCCGTAAAAAAAGCTGCGATCCAGGGTTTTATATTCTGCACCGGCTACCTCCGCTGATGATCAGTGAATGGGGGCTGCATTTAATTCATCCCTTCCGGACGGCTTGCTGCCAGGGAAACATTTGAGGCACCGGCCAGCTTGCATTCGTCCATTACCTGAATCACCCGTCCCGTGCTGCTCTCCTTGTCAGCCACAATAACAACACTTCCCTCGGGGTTTTCTGCAAGGGCCCGTTCCACGTTAATGCGCACAGCCCTGAAATCAATTTCCCTGTTTTCAATAAAAATCTCATTGCTTTCGGTCACCCCCACAAGAATGGTCACATCTTCCCGGTTCACAGCTGTTGCAGCAGCAGGACGGTTGATGTCCACCCCGGTTTCCTTGACAAAGGAAGTGGTTACCAGGAAAAAAATCAGCAGGATGAAGACCATATCGATCAAAGGGGCAATATCAATTTCCAGTTTTTTCTGTTTTGCCTTTCTGGCAGCTGTTATGTTAATCATTTAAAAGTTTATCCTTACCTCATAATATCCATAATGCTCTGCATCACAACAAGCATACAACCTGACAAATCCGCTATTTCTCTCAAGTATCTTACCTCTAGTTTCTATTTTCTAGTTTCTAGTTTCTTGTCTCTTGTCTCTTGTCTCTTGTCTCTAGTTTCTATTTTCCAGTTTCCAGTTTCCAGTTTCTTGCTTTATGTACCGCTGCAGGTAAATTCCTGTTGAGGAAATTCTTGTTTTTAACTCGTCTGCTCTTTTTTCAAGAAAGCCGTGCATGTAAAGCCCGGGTATGGCAATGACAAGCCCGGTCTGGGTAGTGACAAGAGCTTCGGAAATCCCCCCGGCCATGGCCCTGGCATTTCCCGTTCCAAACACAGATATAATATCAAAGGTGGCGATCATTCCGGTTACCGTGCCCAGGAGCCCGAGCAGAGGCGCCGCACCGGCCAGGACACCTATAAACGCGAGATATTTATTCAGAATGGTAATGGATTCCATGGTGGCTTCATCCAGGATATATGTATCCACCTCGGGCCGGCCTGTCCGCTTTTTTAAAAAACTGGTCACCACAAAGGCAATAGCGCCCCGGTACCTATCCTCCGGGGGGAGTTCATTGTTCTCAATAAACCTGCCGGCCTGTTCCCGGCTCATGTTTTTTCTGTACAGCCGCCTGAAAAAAAAGAACCGGTTGATAATCAAGGTCCACATGACAATGGACACGAGCAGCAATGGGATCATCACAAAACTGCCCGTTCTTATCCAGGCTTCCATGGCCCGGAACTGATCAAGAATAATCCCCGGCATCACGGCCTGCTGCTTTTGACAAGAAAAACGGTATTAACAAAGGACACAGCTTTTTCCTCCATTGTACTGATCATGGTTTCCACTTTGCGGCTTATGATGGTGTGGCAGAGCATAATGGGAATGGCGGCGGAAAGACCCAGCATGGTGGTGACAAGGGCTTCGGAAATCCCCCCGGACATCATCCTGGGATCACTTGTCCCGTGGAAGGTAATCACATGAAAAGTGTTGATCATGCCGGTAACCGTGCCCAAAAGCCCTAAAAGCGGTGCAATGGCAGCCAGCATGCCAAGGGTGGAGAGAAATTTTTCCAAAGGGGGAATTTCCCTGAGGATCGCCTCCTGAAGGGCATTTTCCATATCCGCCCTTCCCCTGTCCCGGAAGGCCAGGCCCGCCTTGACTGCCCGGGCCAGCGGTTTTTTCCCGTATTTATCACAAAGGGCTGCACATCCCTTAAAGTCATTGTTCAGCATACGCTGTTTCAACTCTTCCATGAAAGCTGGGGCATTGATATTTTTTCTGGCCAGGAACACAAACCGCTCCACAATGATAAGCCCTGCAATAACCACAATCATTAAAATCGGCCAGACAACAGCACCGCCCCTGGGAATCTGCTCAACAAGACTTAATTTATGGGTAAGCTGGCGCATGGCACCGCCCCTGGACATATCCACAGGCACATCCATGCTTTTTCCGTCCATATATTCATTGATCTTTTTCTGCATGCCAAAGGGCGGTTTTCTGGACAGGGCAAAGAGACGGTGACTGGTTTCAGAATACAGCAGAAACCCGGTTTCCTTTTCTTTTCTATAGGCTGCGGTAAAATTACCCAGCACCAGAATCTTTGCTTCAACCTCACTGCCGGTCTGGTCAATGATCATACCCTGTTGAATCCTTACTTCACTGCTTCGCTCAATTTCATCCTTTAATATCTCAACCATGGCTTTGATATCTGCCAGACCTGGAAACCGCTCCTTGTCTGCAAGGGAATTGACCAGGTCAAAGCGCTTCTCTGCAAAGGCGCTCTGCAGACTGCTGGACAGCATGGCAGAAAAGTCCCCGGCATTAAGGCGGATAAACCCCACCAGTTCTTTTACCACAGCATCCTTTTCTGCCAGTTCCTGTTCAAGGGTCTGTTCTTCCTTAACCGCCGCTTGTATTTTTGATGACAATCTATCATTGCTTTGCTGAACAAGGGAATTGTCCTTTTTTATTTTTTCTATGGCTTTTTCAAGTGCTGCTCTATCCCTGAAAATCTCATTTCTGGCTGTTTCTGCTGCTTCCCGGGCTGATTTTTTGTCAGCCAGGGCCTTTTCAACAAGGATCTGTCTTTTTTCTCTCACCTCCCGGGCTGTCTGGCGCATATCTTCATGGGCAGATGCCTTCTGATAAAACCCAAAAAAAAGAAAAACTGCAGTGGATAATACAATTAAATATCTCATTGAACTGCCATCCTTCCCAGGGGTAGATTTAAAAAATCAATGGGCTCGCGCTTTCGGCCCATGGCAAAGGCACGGTTGATTTCAGCGTTGAACCGGCTGTCAAGGACCTGCCACCCCCCTACTGCCCTGTCATAGGTCCCTGTTTTTTTTCCGTCGGGAGTTCGGCAGAACAAAGAAATTCTTCCCAGACGGAATATATCAGCCACAACTTGTTCTTTGTCAAAAAGAATCGTTTTCTGATACACCTCAATGGTATTGCCGTATTCCGCTTCAATGAACAACGCTTCCATGGTTTTCCTGAATTTTTCACTGGAGGAAATCCCGGGATCTGCAAGGGTTTTTTCAAGGGCGGCCACCCGTATTTCCCGCTCCTTTATCAGAAGGGGCAGGCCCTGGGTCACCATGGACCTTAAATCGTCAAGGCAGGTTTCAAGAAACGGCTGGATATTGGATGAAATTTTTTCAATTTCATTGATCTGAAATTTGATCTTTTCTATGGAGTCGGTTTTTTCGGCAAGCCGTTTGCTTAATTTGTCATTCATTGATTTTAACCGGGTGTTTTCCTGCTTAAGGGAATCGTATTTTCGGATCAATTTCTCCTCTTCCCTGGTCCACCTGTCTTTGGCCTTTTGGGTCTCCTGCCTCAGATCAATGGCTGTTTCAACAGACTGCTGTGCCTGCTCTGCTATGTGTTCGCTGCTTATCTTTGTGGTGTCAGCAACGCCGGTGCCGGCAGAAACGAGAAAGCAGACCCATGCAGCAGCAAGAATCACTCTTTTACCCTTTTGTTGTATCTGATTTCTGCCCCTGGTTTTAATCTGATATGGAATCAAACAGCCACCTCGCCATTTTATATATTTTTAATATCAACAATTTAAAACCCCTGTTCGTCAAGCTCCTGAAGCCCTTTTCTCATCTGTCTTACGGCCTGTCTGAGCCGTTCTTCATTTTCCACTATGGCAAGTCTTAAATACCCTTCTCCCTCTTCACTGAACCCCACACCCGGCGCCAGGGCAACATTGGCCCGGTTCATCATCTCTATGGCAAACTGCATGGAGCCCATTCTGCTGTAGGGCTCTGGAATTTTAACCCAGACAAACATGCCTGCGCCTGGTTTTTCAACCGGCCACCCCATGCGCTCAAGCCCGCTGCACAGGGTATCTCTTCTGGACTGGTACAGGCGGACCTGCGCAGGAATGGTATCGTCGCAGTCCCTTAAGGCAATGATCCCGGCAATCTGAATGGCGGCAAAAATCCCGTAATCAAAATACCCCTTTATTTTACCAAGGCCTTTTATGATTTCTGAATTGCCCACGCAATACCCCAGGCGCCATCCGGCCATATTATAGGATTTTGAAAAGGAGCCGAATTCCACGCCCACATCCCTGGCCCCTGGAATTTCCAGAAAACTTGGGGGGCGGTGATTGTCAAAGGCAATTTTTGAATAGGCAAAATCATGGATCACCATGAATCTGTATTTTTTGGCCAGAGCCACGATTTCTCTGAAAAGATCCAGATCCGCCAGGGTTGCCGTGGGGTTATGGGGATAATTGATCATCAAAGCCCTGGGCCCCGGATAAAAGGACTCGCAGATATGGGCAATACGGCTTAAAAAAGTATCCATGGGAGAAATCGGAATCTTTACCACATTGGCCCCGGCAATCACTGCCGCATAGATATGAATGGGAAATGCCGGTGCCGGCACCAGAACCGAATCCCCCGGTCCCAGCAGAGCCAGGCAGAGATGGGAGATCCCTTCTTTGGAACCTATGGTAAAAATCGTTTCATGATCTGCATCCAGGGTAATATCATAATGCCTTTTATAATATATGGTGATTTCCCGCTTCAGATTTTTCATGCCTGAAGACACCGGATACCTGTGGGTTTTAGGATCCTTTGCCACTTCTGTAAGTTTTTCTATGACAGCGTCAGGGGTGGGATCAATGGGGTTTCCCATGCCAAGGTCAATAACATCATATCCCTTCCGCCTTTTGTCCATTTTCATATCATTGATCATGCCGAACAGATAGGGGGGAAGCTGATCCATTCGGCTGGCAAAGCGTATTATCTTGTTATCCATTGTCTCTCCTTTAAAAAGCGATTACCCGCATTATTCAGGGCCGCCCCGACAGATGCAGAACCACAACAGCGGCCGGCACAGTCAGAAACAGCCTGATGAACTGAACATATTGATGTTTTTATCACAAGACCTGACGCTTTGCAATTAATTCACCCACCGGAATTACCAAATAAAAAACCCCGGACGGCTGTGTATCCCGACCCGGGGTATCCCTTTTCTTACCACAGGATCTTGGTTTTTCCCATTTTTCCTTGGATTTATTGACTTTGCCGGATCAACCGTTGTCCATTCCGTGGGCGGATGGGCTGCCCTGGCCGGCCTGGTGGGTATTACTGCAGGCTGTGCCAATGTCACCCCTGAAAGTGCCGTTCTAATCGGCGCGGTGTCAGGAATACTCATTGTGTTTTCCGTTGTGTTTTTTGACAGGATAAAAATCGATGATCCTGTGGGAGCAGTTTCTGTTCACGGTGTCTGCGGTGCCTGGGGCACACTGGCAGCAGGGACAGGATTTCCACTCTGCTCATGTGAGCCGGCGTTTACCTTCGGCCCTTGCAAATCATCCATGATTTCCTCCCATGCGGGCAGCATCTGTTCTCAGCTTCCATGCTGACAATTGCCGCTCACCATTGCCTGTGACAAATCCCGGCCCGGCTGCCTCTTCATCGATCCATCATATTTTGTTGTGCCTGACGCGGCCCGGGCATGGGTGTCAGTGAAAACCGTCTTTATCCCTGGTTTTAAACACATATCGTCCCAAAATCAGAATTGCTGGAATCGTTTTAATTAATTTGCATTCACCAAAAAATTAGGATATTTTATCCAAACGCTGAAAATGCATTCAAACAAAGAATCGAACCAGCGACTAAAAAAAATTAAACCAAGGAGATCCCAACAAGATGACCCCCGGAGAAATAGAAGGTCTCAGCTTCAGAATCATTGACCAGGAAGCCGAGCATCATGATTTTGATCCCAGGCAGTGGAAAATTGTCCGGCGCATGATTCATACCTCGGCTGATTTTGACTATCTTAAGAGTGTAAGCTTCCATGAAAAAGCCGTGTCCCAGGGAATCAAGGCCATTCAAAGCGGATGCACCATCATTACTGACACAACCATGGCCTTGTTCCCAGATATAATCAAAGAAGGCTTTATTCAGATTGGCGATTTTTTCAAGGATCCCCTTGACAGCGCCCTGGCAGAAAAAGGCATTTGCAGTGTTACTTTGACCATGTTTTTCGGCAAAGCCGTTAAAATGGCCATGGGCTTTCCCCATACCCATGCTGCAAAGTCTGCACTTACGCAGGAAGGGCTTTCCAGGTGGGCGCACTCGATTACACAGGACAAAGACCTTGCCTGTAACATCCGGGATGCCAACACAGCACGCCAGGCCTTTGGGCTGATCTATCCCTGCCACCCGGCTGTGATCTCCCATATTGGAAGAAAAATCATTGAATCTGCGGACAGATTTTCAGGAAATCAACTGACCATCAGATGCGTTATACTTGATTTCAACGGCAGACCTGTGATTGACATGAACCGGGCTCAGGAGTAAAAATAGCTTGAATGACAGTCCAGGTTCTGTTAAGAATACTGTATAGATCTGTCACCGTAAATTTGCATGCAAAAAAATTAAACCTATATCCAACCAGGAGATCCTTATGAGTGAAATTATAAGAAATGGAAACCAGACCATAATAAGGCCAGGCGTTGATATTGTTGCTTCCATGGCAGATGAATTCAAAAACGAACTGTTGTCGGCAATCAATGCCCTTGACGGCGAACTGGTACTTGATCTTGCCGGTGTGGAAATGGTTGATTCAGTAGGTATCGGTGTTATCATCGCCACCCACAACACCCTCAGCCAAAAAGGGCAAAGCCTGAAGATAATCAATGTGATCACGGATATTTTCGGCCTTTTCAGCACAATGCGGCTGAACAGACGGTTTATTGTTGAAGAAGCCTGACAGGGTAGAGCAGCAGGCCGGATACCCTGAAATCAGACAGAAAGGGGTTATCATGAAACGTTTTTCAAAAATAAAACAATGCAGTGCATGCCTTGTTTTTCTAATGCCTGTGGTGGCCTTTATGGGCTGTGACAAAGGCGAAAATGGTGACTACAGCGGCGTGGGCAGGCTGGTGGCGGAACGGAACATGGCCAGGATGTCCAGGGCTGAGAATATAGATAACCGCAATGAACAGGAAAAGCCATCTTCTTCATATGGAACAGCTTCTCCAAAAAAAGAGAGTGAAAGAGACCTTGTTTTTGAAGAAGAGGTAAGGATAACAGCTGTATCTTCCGGACGAACCATAGCCAGGGGAACGGCCTACCTGGACAAAAGCGGAAAAATCATCAACATCAGAATTAAAAGAGATTAAATGGAAAAAATTGTTTTTTCAGACACAGACTATTTTTATAAAAAATTTCAGGAGCTGGTTTATACGACAGATGTTCTGGAAATCATCACAGACTTTACCTCCCCTGCTCAGATGCCTGAACCGGGAAAAAGAATGCTGCGCATCGGATCCGGCAGGGCCGGCCGAAGGGGTAAAAAAAAAACAGGACCGGTTCTGAAAAAAAACTACCAGATCCTGGTTACGCATGATATTTATAAGAGAATCAGGATTGTCATTATAAAAAATGGTCATCTCTTTTAAGAGACCCGGAGGGAAGATTTTCATACCGGTTCACCCTTTTTTCCATCTCATCCAGTTTGCCTTTCAGCACCGCAATCTGTTGATCCTTTTTTTTGATTTTGGACTTTGCCTCATAGGCAGCAGCAGCATATTGATTCTGAGTCTTTACAAGTTCCTCTATTCTGAATTCAGCGTTTCCCGCCTCTTTTTTATACCGGTTAACAACGGCATTGGATTTGGTTTTGATCTTTTTTTCAACGGTTTTGGCAATCAAATGGCCGAGAAAGAGATTGGTCAGTTCAGCAACAAGGGCGACTGCCAACACATAGATAAGTCCGTCCGCCTGCAAATAGTAAAGAATGGCTGTTATAAGGATGGCAGTAAAGAAAACCATTTATTTGATCTGTTCCTGGAGTTTCTGCTTTCCTGGGGATGGTGGTCGGGGCGGAGAGATTTGAACTCCCGACATCCTGCTCCCAAAGCAGGCGCGCTACCAGACTGCGCTACGCCCCGAATTACCACTTGACCTTCTATCACTATTCCCTTTGTTTTGCAAGCCCTTTTTTGGCATATCAGGGGCTGTTTTCACAAAATCTTTTTTCAATTTTCTTGACACAAGACCTTATCTATCTTAACTTAGTATACTTTAGCATGGTATCTATTCAATGGAATGAACAGACAACCTGATTTGCAATATAAATAACCGTATTTAAACAACAAACAGCAGACCATCAAAGAATGCTTAACTGGCAGAAGATTCCCGGCACAGGAATCTGAGCTTAAAAGCTTTTTTTATTAATTAAGGAAGGGAACGAGAAAGAATGCAGGTAAACATTGAAGATAAAAATTCGGTCAAAAAAATTCTCCACTTTGAAATTCCAAATGAGGATATCAAAAAAGAGCTGAACAAAGCCTATGGTGAATTAAGAAAAACAGCCAGCATAAAGGGGTTCAGAAAGGGAAAGACTCCCAGAAAAATACTTGAAGCAAAATTTTCCAAAGATGTTCATGCAGATATTGCTCCCCGCCTGATTCAGGACGCCTTCTCTGAAGTCCTTAAGGAGCAGTCATTCCAGATAGTCGGCAGCCCCAAAATAGACCCGCCGGAGTTAAACCCGAAAACCGCCTATGCCTTTGATATAGAAATAGACGTTAAACCTGAAATTGATGACATTGACTTCAAGGGTCTGTCCCTGAAAAAGAACATGTACACTGTCTCCGAAGATCAGATCGACAGCCAGATTCACATGGTCCAGAAAACTTTGGCCAAAAAGGAGACAGTTCAAGAAGAGCGCCCTGTAAAGGAAGATGATTTTGTTCTGATTGACTACGAAGGCTATGTGGACGGCCAGCCCTTTGATCAGACCCCGAAGATTGAAAACTACGTCATGGCCATTGGCGGGAACACCCTGCCCCAGGCGTTTTCAGAAAAACTCATCGGCGTTATACCCCAGAAAGAACTGGAGGTAGAGGTCAGTTACAGCGCAGATGATCCCGATAAAACCCTGGCGGGCAGAACAATTGTATACAAGGTATTCCTTAAGGAAATCCAGGAGGATGTCCTGCCCCCTGCTGATGATGCCCTTGCCCAGGAACTTGGCAAGTATGAAACACTGGATCAGGTAAAAAAAGAAATCAATGACACCCTGACAACGGGCAATAAAAAAAGGGTTCACCATGAATTAAGCGAACAGGTCTTTACCACCCTTCTTGAAAGACACCCCTTTGAAGCCCCTGAAGCAATGATAGAAGTCGAGCTGGAAAATATTGTAACTGAAGCTGAGCAGTCCTGCAGCCAGAACAATACATCCCTGGAGAAAGCCGGATTAAGCAGGGATATCTTAAAATCCCAATACCGTGATGTCGCAGAAAAACAGGCCAAAAGACATCTGCTCATGGGAAAAATTATTGACCAGGAAAACCTGGAACTGACAGATGAGGAACTTGAACGCAGTTTTGAGGAAATGGCTGAAAACATGCGCGCAAAAGTGGATGCCATCAAAAACTTTTTTAACAAGGATCAAAACCAGCTTGAATATTTTAAGCTCATACAGCTTGAAAAAAAAGCTGTAGGCATTATAATTGATAATGCAGAGATCGAAGAAGTTGATCCAGACCAGGATGACACAACAAGCAGAGAAACAGCAAAATCTGGAACTGAGACGGAAACCCAGGAAGACCGGGAAGACGTTTAACCGTTTTTTTAAATCCACTGACATAAAAATAAGGAGAAACCCTTGCCTTTAGTTCCAATGGTTGTTGAACAGAGCAACAGAGGTGAACGCGCCTACGATATTTATTCAAGGCTGTTAAAAGACAGAATCATATTTCTTGGTTCTGCGGTGAACGAGGAGGTGGCCAACCTGATTGTGGCTCAGCTTCTGTTCCTTGAATCCGAAGACCCTGAAAAGGATATTAATTTTTATATCAACTCCCCCGGCGGCATGGTATCATCCGGCATGGCCATATATGACACCATGCAGTATGTAAAGCCGGATATTGTAACCGTATGCGTGGGTCAGGCAGCCAGCATGGGCGCTCTGCTGCTTACGGCAGGGGCCGCGAAAAAACGCTATTCTCTGCCCAATTCAAGAATCATGATCCACCAGCCCCTTGGCGGTGCCCAGGGGCAGGCCTCGGATATCAAGATTCAGGCCACGGAAATACTTAGAATGAAGGACGCTTTAAACCAGATTTTATCTTACCACACCGGTCAGGATATTGAAAAAATCGCCAAAGACGCAGACCGGGATTTTTTTATGTCAGGTGCTGATGCCAGAGAATACGGCATTGTTGACCATGTGGTGGCCAATAGAAAGGAACTGGAAGGAAAAGAGCCTCAAAAGGAGACTTAAAATGTCCAAAAAAAATGAGGATAACGATCAGTTTTTCTGTTCATTCTGCGGCAAGAACCAGAAAGAGGTAAAAAAGCTGATTGCAGGACCCAGTGTGTATATCTGTAATGAATGCGTAGGCCTGTGCGAAGAAATCATTGCAGATGAAGAAAAAGAAAACATGGAAGCTGGTGAGGACGGTGAAAAATTCCTTACCCCGAGACAAATAAAGGAAGTTCTCGACACTTATGTGGTTGAACAGGAAAAGGCCAAAAAAATACTTTCCGTTGCTGTTTACAACCATTACAAACGTCTTACACCAGACCCGAAAAACGATGATGTGGAGATTCAGAAGAGCAATGTTCTTCTCATAGGCCCCACAGGATGCGGCAAAACCCTTCTTGCCCAGACCCTTGCCAGATTCCTCGATGTTCCCTTTACCCTGGCAGATGCCACCACTCTGACCGAGGCCGGGTACGTCGGTGAAGATGTAGAAAACATCATTCTGTCTCTGGTTCAGAATGCCGATTATGACATTGAAAAAGCGCAGAAAGGCATCATATACATTGATGAAATCGACAAAATTTCCCAAAGGGGAGACAACCCCTCCATTACCCGAGATGTTTCAGGAGAGGGGGTCCAGCAGGCCCTGTTGAAAATAATTGAAGGTACCACGGCAAGCATCCCCCCCAAGGGAGGCAGAAAACATCCCCAGCAGGATTTTGTCAAGATAGATACCTCTAACATTTTGTTCATCTGCGGCGGCACGTTCACAGGCCTTGAAAATGTGGTTGAACGCAGAATTACAAACAAATCCATGGGATTTGGTGCAGAGCTCAAGAAAAAAGGGGACAAGAAAATTGGTGAACTTCTTGAACAATTAAAGCCCGAGGATCTGATCCGGTTCGGCCTTATCCCTGAGTTTCTTGGCAGACTTCCCGTGCTTGCCACCCTGGGAGAACTTAATGAGGACTCATTGATCAAAATCCTCACCCAGCCCAAAAATGCCCTTGTTAAGCAATACCAGCGCTTATTTGAATACGAGGGGATAAATCTGAGGTTTACTGAGGAAGCCCTGGCTGCCATGGCCAGGGAAGGTGTAAATCGCCAGTCAGGGGCCAGAGGGCTCAGAGCCATTGTAGAGGAAACCATGCTGGAGATCATGTATGAAATCCCGTCCATTGAAAATATCAGGGAATGTGTTATCGGCGAAGAGGTTGTTTTAAAGAAGGAAAAACCCATACTGCTTTTTGAGCAGACAAAGAAACAGGCATAATATAAAGAGAAACACCTGCAATGATCAGTATATCAAAATTGTTTAACCCTGACGACAGTGAATCCGGGAAAAAAGAACTGCCCCTGGTTCCCCTGAGGGATTTTGTTTTGTTTCCACATATGGTTGCACCTGTGTTTGTGGGAA
The DNA here is from genome assembly GCA_034660495.1 of Thermodesulfobacteriota bacterium. Lineage (GTDB taxonomy): Bacteria > Desulfobacterota > Desulfobacteria > Desulfobacterales > Desulfobacteraceae > DATFJZ01. Next base: position 18,893 of record JAYEJJ010000175.1, read on the forward strand.
GAGAACCATCAATAAATGCGCTTTCCGAAGCAATGACAAAAGGGAAGAGAATATTTCTCGTTACCCAGAATAACCCTGAGGTGCTTAAGCCCAAAGTCACTGATATTTACCAGATCGGCACCGAGGCAAAAATCAACCAGCTTTTAAGGCTCCCGGACGGAACCGTGAAAGTACTTGTCGAGGGCCTGTCCCGGGGTAAAATTCTCCATCTTATCAATGAGGAGTCTTTTGTATCAGTAGAATATGTGACCCTGCTTGAGACAAAAATGGACCCTTCTGAAGAAAAAGCTGCCGTTCGAACTGTTCTTGAGGCCTTTGCTGAATATGTGAAATTGTCCGGGTCCACCAATAAAAAACTTATGGAAAGCCTGTCAAAACTGTCAGAAAATCCATCAAGACTGGCAGATACCATTATTTCCCACATGCCGTTTAAAATAGCCGACAAGCAGCAGCTCCTTGATGCGATCAAGCTTGACGAACGTTTCTTTCTTCTTTTAAAATTGATCCAGGAAGAAACCGAGGTTTTTGCCATGTCCCAGAAAATCAAGGGCAGGGTGAAAAAGCAGATGGAAAAGCTCCAGAAGAAACACTATCTCAACGAGCAGATGCAGGCCATTAAAAAAGAGATGGGGGATGATGGAAAACTGCCCGGCGAGCTGGAGGAACTGGAAAAACAGATAAAGAAAAAACGCCTGCCAAAAGATGCAGCTGCTGCTGTAAGACGGGAATTTGACAAACTGAAAAGGATGGCACCCATGTCATCGGAAGCCACTGTGATACGTAACTATATAGAGTGGATCATAAGCCTTCCCTGGTTCAGAAAGTCAAGGGTGAAAATTGATATTGATGAAGCTGAAAGCATTCTGGAACAGGATCATTACGGTCTTGAAAAACCCAAGCAGCGGATTCTTGAATATCTGGCCGTACAGGTGCTGGTCAAAAAGATAAAGGGCCCCATCCTCTGTCTGGTCGGACCGCCCGGAGTCGGAAAGACCTCCCTTGCCCGATCCGTTGCCCGGGCAACAGGACGGAGCTTTGCACGGATATCCCTTGGCGGCGTAAGGGATGAAGCAGAGATACGGGGCCATAGACGTACCTATATCGGTGCCATGCCTGGAAAAATCATCCAGACCCTCAAAAAAACGGGGTACAGCAACCCGATTTTCTGCCTTGACGAAGTGGACAAGATGAGCATGGACTTCAGGGGAGATCCATCCTCTGCTCTGCTGGAAGTTCTTGATCCGGAACAGAATACCCGTTTCAGCGACCACTACCTGGATCTGGATTATAATCTTTCTGATATTCTCTTTATTACCACAGCCAACACCCTCCATGAAATTCCCGCTCCCCTTCAGGACAGAATGGAAGTCATCAGAATTTCAGGGTATACTGAATATGAAAAACAAAAAATTGCAAAAGGGTTTTTAATTCCCAAGCAGCTTAAGGAAAACGGGTTTGATGAAAATGAGATTTCTTTTTCAAAAAACGGCATAGTTTCTATCATCCGTGAATACACCCGGGAAGCCGGCGTAAGAAACCTGGAACGTCAGATTTCTTCAGTGCTCCGAAAAGTGGCCAAAAAAATGGTTCAGACCGGTGAGAAAAAATACTCATCCATCTCAGCCACCTCCGTTAAAAAATTACTGGGAGATCCCCCTTTTAGAAACGGTATGCTCGACAAAAAAGACCGGATCGGTCTGGTCACCGGCCTGGCATGGACCCAGGCCGGGGGGCAGCTGCTTACCATAGAAACCGTGACCATGCCGGGAAAAGGCAAGGTTTCAGTTACCGGCAAACTGGGAGAGGTGATGCAGGAGTCGGCCCGAGCAGCTGTCAGCTTTGTCAGGGCCAGAAGTAATGCCCTTGAAATTGACAGTGATTTTTATAAAAATCTTGATATCCACATTCATGTTCCAGAAGGAGCCATTCCCAAGGACGGACCGTCTGCCGGAATTGCCATGTGTACCGCCCTGGTGTCAGCCCTTACCGGCCGGCCGGTTTACCGAAAAACAGCCATGACAGGAGAGATTACCCTCAGAGGCAGGGTTCTGCCGGTGGGCGGGTTAAAGGAAAAACTCCTGGCTGCCCATTCAGGCGGAGTAAACCGGGTTGTTATTTCCAGGGATAATAAAAATGATATCAAGGATATCCCGTTATCCATCAAAAAACAATTGGAGATCATCCTGGTGGATGAAGTGGAAGAGGTTCTTGATATTGCTTTAGCTGCAAAAGAAAAAAAAGATACCTGACCTGTCTTTTTTTGCTTGACAGCCCCCTTTGGTTCTGTTAAATTCAATCTCGTTTTCAGGAGGGCGAATAACTCAGCTGGGAGAGTGCAACCCTTACAAGGTTGAAGTCACAGGTTCGAGCCCTGTTTCGCCCACCATCCTGATACAGCGGGGGCGTAGTTCAGTTTGGTTAGAACGCCTGCCTGTCACGCAGGAGGTCGCCGGTTCGAGTCCGGTCGCTCCCGCCACCCCGATCACACCTTCAGGCTTCACATCCTTAATAAGATGTGAAGCCTTTTTTGTTTTACACTCAATTTTAGAAAACCTGGTCAGCCCTGGGTTACAAGCCGATATCTGGCAGCGGTTATAAACCTGGTACACCAGAGAGAATAACAGGTTAACCGGCCAGATTGTTTTATTCCAGCACTGCCCGGGCAACAGCGTCTCCCATTGCCTCGGTACTGACACTTTCACCAGGTCCTGCCAAATCAGCTGTATAAATTTTTCTGTCAAGCACCTTTGAAACTGAATTTACAATACAATCTGCAGCCTCGTTGAGATCAAGGCTGTACCTGAGCATCATGGCCCCTGATAAAATCTGGGCAACGGGGTTGGCAATGCCTTTGCCGGCAATATCCGGTGCTGAGCCCCCAGCCGGCTCATAAAGGCCGAAATTTTCCTCATTCAGGCTGGCTGAGGCCAGAAGTCCCATTGATCCGGTTATCATGGCGCATTCATCGGAAATTATATCCCCGAACATATTGGGGCAGAGCAGCACATCAAACTGATGGGGATTTTTAACCAGCTGCATGGTTGCATTATCCACATAGATATGATTCAGCCTGACATCAGGATAGCTTCTCGCCACATCAACCACCACTTCCCGCCACAGCACCATGGCGCTGAGCACATTGGCCTTGTCCACAGAAGTCACCCGCTGCCTTCTTTTTTTGGCTGCTTCAAAGGCTTTTACGGCAATTCTTTCAATTTCTCCACGTGTATACACAAGGGTATCAAAAGCTTTTTCCGATTTACCGCTTCCGCTTCTCCCCCTGGGCTGACCAAAATAAATCCCTCCGGTCAATTCCCTGACGCATAGAATATCAAACCCGTCTTTTACTATCTCTGGTTTCAGAGGAGAAGCCGATGCCAGTGATTTAAAAATCCGTGCCGGCCTTAAATTGCAGTAGAGGTTGAAATGCTTTCGAAGGGGAAGCAGGGCAGCCCTTTCCGGCTGCGCTTCAGGGGGAAGATGTTCCCATTCAGGCCCGCCCACTGATCCGAAAAGAACGGCACTGCTCTGCCGGCAGATTTCCAGGGTGGATTCCGGAAGTGCTCTGCCATGATTATCTATGGCGCACCCCCCTACATCACCCCTGTCATAGGTCAACTCAAATCCAAATTTTCTGCCTGCGGCATCAAGTACTTTTACCGCTTCCTTCATCACTTCCGGTCCAATGCCGTCACCCGGCAGCAGTGCTATTGTCTTTTCCAAATTCATCTTCCTTATGGTTTAAGCTTAGGGTTTAGGTTTATCCAGTAAAAAAATATCCTGATTTCTGGGATCATCACGTTTTTTGAACAGCATTGCCCCAACAATTGCCTGCCAGAAACGGGAACAACAAAGGACCATGGTTCTCAATAATCCTCACAGGCAACCGCTGAACGGTCTTAGGCGGCCCTTCCATAAAAACTTGATATTCGTGTTATAAAACTATGGGGGCAAAAGTCAATACATATCTTGGACAAAATAATCTGGATTTTATTTTACTCCCCCTGGAAGGTGTGAATTTTTGGATAATCTGAATTTTTTGAAATACAATTGTATTTCAAAGCCGCTTTTTTTGTGATATAAAAGAGCACATGGGTATTTACTGCTTACGAAAAGAAAAACATGCAGAAGTCGAAGCGTGCTGCAGAACCTGCATCTACAGAAAACGCTGCCGGGCATACCAGCTCTGGCTTCAGCCGGAACTGCCCTTTGTCTTCAAAGATAACGGATCAAAGGATTCTGTTCTTGACATTCAAAACAGGGTAAAAAACACCCTTGACTCACTTTTCCCGTCAGAATACAAAATTTTACAGAAAAAAGCCTTAAAAAGATTATCCAAAGCAGAAGACAAAAACGCGCCCCTGGTCAGACTGAAAATGTACGAACTGCTCCAGAAGAGCTGATATTTATTGATCAGTGGATCCAGGCAGATTCCTGGAAAACAAAAATTAAAAAAACAGAACATTGCGTGATAAGGAATTAAAAAATGGACAAGGGATATATTCACCTGTACACAGGTGATGGAAAAGGCAAAACCACAGCTGCGCTGGGGCTTGCCCTTCGTGCAGCAGGCCATGACAGAAAAGTCTTTATTGGCCAGTTTATGAAAGGGCAGTACTACGGGGAACTGACTGCATTGCAGTCTATTGCAGGGATTGACATCGAACAATTCGGGGATGAAGGCTGCCTTCACAAAAATCAGATAACAGAGGTTCACCGTAACCATGCCAGACAGGGAATTGACAGAATCCTTGAGGTCATGGCAATGGATTATTATGACATGGTTATTATGGATGAAATCTGTGTAACGGTCTGGTTTGACCTTTTATCCCCCGGGGATGTTCTGAACGTGATTGAGAAAAAACCTGTGTCACTTGAACTGGTTTTAACTGGAAGAAGGGCCCCGAAAGAATTCATTGAGGCTGCGGATCTGGTCACTGAAATGAAGGAAGTAAAGCACTACTACACCACCTTTGGGATTCTTGCCAGGGACGGTATTGAACGATAGGTTCAGACAACAAAAAGGGGAGCAGCCTTTGGCCGCTCCCCTTTTCAAGGTGAACCAGTGAATTTCTCTGAATCTACTAAAACATATTACAAATCAGAACTATTGCTTGACAACATTTTTAGCAGCAGGTCCTCTTTCATTCTCCTCAATGTCAAACTGTACCCGTTCTCCTTCAGAAAGGGTTTTGAATCCTGGCATATCAATGGCTGAGTGATGCACAAACACATCGCTTCCCTCATCCTGTTCAATAAAACCAAAGCCCTTTTTGTCACTAAACCATTTTACTGTTCCTTGTGCCAAAGCTCCTACCTCCTTAAAAATGTCAAAATTTGGCCTTTATCGCAATATGTTCTGAAAACAGTTAACAGAACACCCCTTTCGGGAAATCATAAAATCAATATATATGGTGAATAAAAAAAAGCAAGAAAAAAAAAGAGGGAGTGCGATTTTTTTCGCTCTTCCCTCTTTTTCACTGCTTTAATGCAAAAAACGATTATTCTGTGCCTGTTTTAAGACCTGCTTATTTTCGGTTGCCGTATTCTGAATAGGTCATGGCTGCAAGCCGATAAACGATATGCGCCATTTTTGAGTAGGGCAGAAACGCAAACAGGTTAAAAATTGCAATAAGATGCAGATAATAGAGAAAATAGGACAGATTGGCTGAACCGGCCAGACGGGTCATTTCAGTCAGCAATCCGGTAACTCCCAGGGCAAGTACAATTCCCAGAATATACCAGTCCTTGTATACGGTTACCTGCTCATCTTTTTTAGCCAGTCGGTTTTTGATCATGAGAACGCTGCCGATAACCAGGGCCACGCCGCTGATATTAGCCAGCCATTTTACCGGGTTGAGCTGGGAATATGGCCCGGGAATATTGAACACATAAAGAACAAAAAAGAAAATCCCGGTCACAACAGCAAGTCCAATAAATGAAAAAAGAACCATCATATGGGCTGTTGACCGGTCCTTGTTGGTTTCACATTCATTAAATTTGTCGTGTTTTAAAACAACAGGAATCACTTTTACAATGGACTGGATATATTCCTTCCAGTTCAGCTCTGTTTTATCGGTTTTTCCTTCGGCCACGGCATTGTTGTGCATATCTACCACAAAGCGCTTCAATCCTAAAATAAATACAAGGGCAACCAGAATTGACAGCGGAACAAAGGTCAGATCAACAAACCACGTGGAAAAAAAATCTGCATGGGCAATAACTTCGTGGCCGGCTTCATGGGAATGGGACCACTGAACCCCGAAGGAATTAAAAAGATTTGTCATGGACTCCTTGCTATATACGGTAATATAGGCGAGAAGAGCAAACCATATGGCAGGAATTCCCAGAAGAAAAGGAAGTTTAGAGGGTTGATTTACCGCTTTGGCCATGAATTTTGGTGTGGCATATTCAGAGATGGCAACGGACCTGATGGCGGACAGCACATCCCCGGGTTTGGCATCCCTGGGACACAAATCGGAACAGTCGCCGCACTGGTGACAGAGCCATATATCTCCACTGCACACCAGTTTGTCCTTGAGTCCCCAGGAAGCGGCGATCATCTCTTTTCTGGGGAAAGGACTGTTTTCAGGTGCTATGGGACAGGCAACCGAGCAGGTGGCACATTGAAAACATTTTTTAAGAGAGTCACCGCCAAGACCGACCACTTCATCTATAAATCCGAGATCCGGTTGTGCAAGGTATTTCTCACTCATACTGTGATACCTCCTAATTTATTTAAATAAAGAAAGTTAAAAGATTTTAACCCCTTTGTGTTATTAGCTAAGCCTGATGAGGCAGTAGTGTTTAAGCATAAGACAGAAACGGAAGCAGAAAAATTTATCTGGTACTTCAGAAAAAGGGACAGACATAAAAATCTGTCCCCTGCTGATATTAAAATCCCTTAAACGGATTCGGGCCCAGGGCTTCGATTTCTTCTACAAAATCAGACAGCATTCCAGGAAGCCTGTCATACTCATCTATGGCAATTTCCTCAAAACGGACTCTTTCTTCTTCAAGGGCAAGGCTGGAAAGGGCATCACCGATTTTTTTCACCCTTACCTCGGCCAGTTCAGACCCTTTCATAAAATGACACTGATAGTCATCTCCTTTTTTACACCCGATCACAATAACCCCGTCCATACCCTGGGCCAGGGCATCCTTGATCCATATGGTATTGACAGAGCCCAGACAGCGGACAGGAATGACGCGGACATCCGGGGTATAGTCTTTACGATTCAACCCCACCATGTCAAGGGCCGGATACGCGTCATTTTCACACATCAACGCCAGTATCCTGAAGGGCGGTTCATCATAATCTTCTTCTGACGGTACCCCCACGGACTTGATCTGGGACCCTATGGAATCGATACTGTAATCCGCAAAACTGATGATTCGTTCAGGACAGGCCCCCATGCAGGTACCGCATCTGCGGCACCTCGTGGGATTCACCTTGGGTGTTCCCTTGTCATCGTCATCCAGGGCACCAAAAGGACACTCAACGGTACACCGTTTGCACTGGGTACACCGCTGGAAAAAGAAATCTGGAATGGTCATATCCCCGGATCTCGGATGAACCGCTACGCCGCGCTCTGAACTTTCCAGGCATTGAATGGCTTTAAGGGCAGCCCCGGCAGCGTCTTCAATAGACTCTTCAATGGTCATGGCACGGCGGACCGCACCTGCTGCATAAACCCCTGTTCTCTGGGTTTCATAGGGAAAGCAGATATAATTGGAATCCGCATACTGACCGAATATATCATTATCCCTGAATCCAGGTCCCTGCCTGTAGGCCAGGTTGATAACCGGATCATCATAGGTCGCCGGGACCATACCGGCAGACAGGACAACCACATCGGCCTCTATGTTGAGGTCATTGCCAAGAAGGGTTTTGGTCGCATCCACCAGAAGGCTGTCACCCTTCTGGGTCACACTGGTGACGGCCCCCTTGCTCATGAAAATTCCCCTGTCCTGCTGCATGGCTTTATAGAAGTTTTCCTGAAGCCCCGGGGTTCTCATGTTCTGATATAAGATATAGGCTTTGCCGTCCTCGTAATCTTCCCGGACATATTTGGCATGTTTCAACGTTACAAGGCTTGTTACAGCGCCGCAATACTCAAAGTCTGCATCATCCTCATCTTTGCCCGGGGACTGGACAAACACAACAGATTTGGCTTCTTTTCCGTCGGAGGGTCTGACGATTTTACCCCTGGCCGCAATTTTTTCAAATTCATCGTTGGTGATAACATCGGGAAGATCAACACCCAGGTGAGCAAATTCATCTCCCGCGAGCTGTGCCGGACGCCAGCCGGCAGCCAGAATCACTGCGCCGAACATTACACCATTAGGATCAATGGTGAGAATATCCTTTCGTCCCTCGTTGTACTCTAAAAATTTTGCATGCTGATCTTCTGCGTTGAGTTCATTGCCGCTTTCATCAAACTTCATCTCCTCGGGAAGGGGAAAGGGGACATCAAACTCAATCTTTTCACCGGGCTTTTTAAAGGTAACGACAAATTCACCGGGCTGTCCTGCAATCCGGGCAACTTCCGTGGATGTTTTCACCTCGATATTAGGATACTGCTCAATTTCAGCCAGCTTGTCAGCAATAACCGGGGGAATCAGTGATTCATAGGGCTCTTCCACAGGCATCTGAGAGCGCATTTTTGCAGCATATCCGCCAGGTTGTGCTGTTTTTTCTACTATGGTGACTTCATATCCGGTTTTGGCTGCGTCCAGAGCAGCTGAAATCCCGGTTATACCGCCGCCCAGTACAAGAATTTTTTTAGAAAAGGTCTCAGTCTTATGGGGCTCGGGCAGTTTTACCTTTTCCACCCGTTTCATGCCCATTTTAATATAATCCTCAGCCTTCATCTGAATGGGATCAAAGTGTTCCTCATCATCCTTCTGATCCTCTGTCAAGGCTGGATATTTTTCTCTGGAATGGGGCCATACCACGCCTTCTCTGAGGTTCACCCGTTCAACAATGCAATTGTCAAACTTAAACACATCAAAATTAACCCGCCGTGAACAGGCGGCAATCACCATAGAATTGACATTGCCCTCGTCAACATCCTTTTGTATCAGGGCACACCCCTCTTTTCCGCAGAGAAAGGGGTGGGTTTTACATGAAAGGCCCTCTTCCTCAGGAACATCTACGAGATCTTCCATATCCAGGACATCACCGATTCCACAGCCTGTGCATATATATACACCGTATTTTTTATCCATGATTATCCTTACCTCCTCACCAGGGTTTGAATGGCTTTAAGGGCCATCCCGGTTGCGTTCTGGTTGGATGTTACAACATCTGCAGGTTTGTTGGCGCAGCCTGCTGCAAACATGCCGCCTTTCTTAAAATCGTTTACAATAAAGCCGTCTGGATTGTATTTAAGGTCAGCGTCGGGTTTGTCCATTGCGGTGTTGGGCTGCATACCAGTAGCAAGGACCAGCATATCAACATTTCTGGTGGCCTTGTCTCCTGACAGGGTATCCTCGGCTACCAGATTGATATTGCCTGTGGATTCGTCTTCAGACACTTCAGCCACCTTGCCTTTGATAAAGAATATATTCTCATCTTCCTTGAGATTTTTATAAAAATTCTCGTATTTACGGCCCGGCGTTCTGATATCAATATAATAGATATAGATTTTAGCTTCAGGATATTGTTCCCGGATATAGGTGGCATGCTTAAGCGTGGCCATGCAGCATATGTATGAGCAGTAGGGCAGATGGTTCTCATCCCTGGACCCGGCGCACTGGGCAAAGGCGATGGTTTCGGGAGCCTTGTCATCCGTAGGCCTTAATATTTTCCCTTCTGTGGGGCCGTTCAATGATGCCATACGTTCCAGCATCATATTGGTAACAATATTCTGGTACCTGCCAAATCCGAGATTGTCAATCCGGGCAGCATCATAGGGCTTCCACCCGGTGGCCCAGACAATGGCACCCACCTTGAAATCCAGACTCCTTTCCTGCATATCAAAATCAATGGCATCGTATTTACAGGCTTGTTTTACCCGTTCCCTGTCATCTGCAGACATGGACGGTGCCATGACATAGCGCATGGGAAAAGCCATGTTATGGGGAAGATATGCGGCTTTTCTTCTGTCCATACCCAGATTGAACTCATTGGATATTTCTGATTCACAGACCTTTTCGCATTCGCCGCAGGCTGTGCAGTTTTCGTTGACATATCTTGGGCTGATTTTGACCTTGACTGTATAATCCCCGGCAGACCCCTCAACCTTTTCCACTTCCGCCATGGTTATCACTTTGATTTTGGGATTATTTTTTATGCGCTGGTAGTTGATCTCCAGTCCACATGTGGGCGGGCATAATTTGGGGAAATATTTCTTAAGCTGGGAAACCCTTCCACCCAGGGAAGGTTCTTTTTCAACAAGTAAAACCTCATACCCCACCTCGACAGCTTCAAGGGCGGCTGTCAAGCCACTGATACCGCCCCCTGCTACCATGATGCTTCCACCGGCCGGGGCTGATTTGTCTGTAGTCATGCTGTCCCTCCGTGCATTTATAAATATTAAAAGTAAACAAAGGCCAAAGGATGTCAGAATCAGGGGTAAGATCTTTGACATCCTGCATCCTTACAATTGAATCTCAAAACTGGAAATTTGAAATTCCATCCAAATTTCAGGTTTCCAGTTCTCAGTTTCGCATAAAGGACACAGGAGGTGACTTCCCTGTGTACCAAAATCTGAAAAAACCTCCAGGCGCGAAACAGCATGCACCTGGAGGTTAATTGTTCAGATAACATCCCTGAAAAGATCAGTTGAATCGGTGCTTGAGCACTCTGATACTAATCGGCAATGATCTTTTTGTATGGAACTTTTTTCAGATTCCATTCGTTCTTCTCTTTATCATAGGTAGAGTTAACAAAGCAGAACCATTCATCATCATTCGTTCCCGGAAAATCACCTCTATAGTAGAATCCGGGGAATCTTGATTCTTCACGGAACTGGATGTGACGGGTATGGGCTTCTACTGTGTAAACACGATGAAAAATTTCCCAGGCCCTGAGCAGTTCATGAAGGTCAGCTGCTGCAATATTCTCAAGGTCTTCACGGAACATCTGAAAATTCTCCATGAGGATCTCAAGGGATTTACCACCGGTGAGGTAGTAAGTGGCTGTTCCGCCGCCGTACTCATTGGTCATCTTCATGAGACGCATGGCCATGCCGGAGGGTTTACAATAATTCGGGTTAATGTCAGTGGCTGTGGTATACTCAAAATTCGCAAGATAAGTCCTGACGGGTTTGTAAACCAGATCCACCAGTTCCTCATCGGTTTCTTTGATGCCTGATACCTTGTCACCCTGATCTCTCAGATACTGAAGCATTGCTTTTGCAGCCATACGTCCCTCAGCATGGGAACCGGATGAAAATTTATGTCCTGAGCCGCCAACGCCGTCACCCGCTGTAAACAGACCACTGATTGTGGTCATTCTGTTGTAGCCCCATTTGTATTCATCAGGAACCCAGTCCTCGTTAGGACCGGAGCACCAGATACCGCAGCATCCAGAGTGTGACCCCAGCAGATAAGGCTCCGTGGGCATAACCTCAGAGTCTTTTTTCTCAGGCTCTGTATTGGTGGCACACCAGAGATTTGCCTGGCCGCATGTCATATCAAGGAAATCTTCCCAGGCTTCTGACTCAAGGTGCTTGAGCTCTTTCTTGCTCATGGACTCACCGAGTTTTGCCAGGGCAGTGGTGGTTTTCATGATAACCGGACCCCGTCCTTCTCTCATCTCAAAAAGCATGAGATGGTTTCTCAGGCAGGTCGGTGTTACAGCAGCCGTTCCATAGGGCGCAAATTTTTCGAGCTCAGCTTTGGAGCGGTCGCTGTCTGCAAAATTCTCTCCAAGGCCGTTTTCCATATGGGCTTTAAACAGGAGGAACCAGGCGCCAACAGGGCCGTAACCGTCTTTAAAACGGGCCGGGGTGAATCTGTTTTCCATCATGGTAAGCTCAGCACCGGCTCTTACAGCCATTGTATATGTAGAGCCGGCATTCCATACCGGATACCATGCACGGCCCTTTCCTTCACCCACTGAACGGGGCTGATAGATATTAACAGCACCGCCGCAGGCAACCATTATGACCTTTGCCTGGATGATATATACTTTGTTTTCCCTGAGGGAGAATCCTACAGCGCCGGCAATTCTCTTGGGATCATCTTTATCGTTGAGGAGCTCAACAATAAAGCATCTTTCAATGATGTTGTCCTCACCAAGGGCCAGCTTTCCGGCCTCGGCAACGATTCTCTTATAGGACTCACCATTAATCATGATCTGCCATTTACCTGTTCTAACTGGGGTTGCGCCGGATTTCAGGGTTCCGAGTTTGAGACCTTTTTTACCGTCAAGGGTTTTGTCGTCATCTGTTTTTTTCCAGATGGGAAGTCCCCATTCTTCAAAAAGATGCACAGAATCGTCAACGTGACGCGCCAGGTCAAAAATCAGGTCCTCGCGTACAATACCCATAAGGTCGTTTCTTACCATGCGGACATATTCCTCAGGTTTGTTGCCGCCGATATAGGTGTTAATCGCTGAAAGGCCCTGTGCAACTGCACCGCTTCTTTCAAGGGCTGCTTTATCACAAAGCAAAATTTTTGCGTCGTCGCTTGCCCATTTTTTAATTTCAAAAGCTGCTCCACAGGCAGCCATACCACCGCCAACGATCAGAGCGTCAACATTTCTTTTGTCAACTTCCGGATCCTTAACCGCTTTAAGCTCACCAACAGGCTTATTAGGTAATGCCATTATTATACCTCCAAAGTGTAATCTGTAAAATAATCTTTAATCAATGGGTGACTATCGTTATGCAAGTTCCTGTGGTGTTACCAGAGTATACCCTTCCGCTTCCTGGGTTGCAAGGACCCCACTGTCAAGGTCTTTTCCCTTAAGGTCCAGATATGCATTTGCTTCGCCTTCAGGTGTTGTTCTGATGGGGAATTTAAAGCGTTTTACAACCCCGTTCCTGAATTTACATGTCCACATAATATCCTCTGTTCCCATCATCGGAACAACACTGCTTCCCATCGGCACAAAGTCAGAGTAACCCCTGCACTCAATTGCCTGTGAAGGACAGATCTTTACACATGAATAACATTCCCAGCACTGATCCGGCTCCTGATTGTAAGCTTTCATCTCATTGGGTTCAAGAACCATCAGGTCGTTAGGACAGATATACATGCATGCAGTCTTGTCCCCACCCTTGCAGCCGTCGCATTTCTCTGCAATTACAAAAGATGGCATTTAAAATACCTCCTTGAATTTCGTGTCAGTCCCCCTGGGGGAATTGATCACATTAGTTAATATACTGCGGTTTTAATAGTCTTTCCGCCTTACTTTAATTAGACCTTTCTTGGTCTGTCATCCTTGTTTCATGTTCAGTCAACCGGGCAAACCTGAAATTTAGCCAGGTTTTGCATAGACGAATGGACAGTAGCATCAGTCTATATCCCTTGTCAAGTACTTTTGATCTCTTATTTTAATTAAAAAAAAGATTGGCCTGTTCAAACGCAAAAAAAACCAAAATATATATCTGCTTGATTATTTTCACAAGATATAGTAGTTTTAATTTTCATTTACGGGATAATTTTTTTACCAGGATGACCCAAAGCCGGCAAAAGTTATGGGCCGTTTGCGTCAGGGCACAGAAAAATTTGTCCCCCGGGCAGCGGCCCGGCAGCTTATCACCACCAGACCTGAAAGGGAATGAAATGACAGAGGAAATGATACCTGTATCACTGAATGATACCATGGATTTTGAGTGCCGCCCGGACCTCAGCTGTTTTAATGACTGTTGCAGAGATTTGAATCAGTTTCTTTTTCCCTACGATATTTTAAGGCTTAAAAACAATCTGAAACTGAGTTCCAGTGCTTTTTTAAAAAAATACACCCTGACCCATATTGGGCCGGAATCCGGGTTACCTGTGGTAAGCCTGAAATTTGATGGCCGTCCGGACCAGGCATGCCCCTTTGTTACGGAACAGGGCTGCTCGGTATACAGGGACCGCCCGGCATCCTGCAGGATGTACCCCCTTGCCAGGGCCGTGTCTCGATCTAGAAAAACCGGCACTGTCACCGAATACTATGCCCTGATACAGGAACCCCACTGCAAAGGGTTCAGGGAAAAGGGGAGCCAGACTGTGGGAGAATGGTTAAAGGGACAGGAAGTGGCACCATACAATCGTATGAATGATATGCTTATGGAGCTTATCTCCCTTAAAAACAGAATCATGCCCGGAGAACTTGACCCCCCCCTTGCAGAAAAATTCTACCTGTCCTGTTATGATCTCGACAGGTTTAAGGAAAAAGTCTTTGGCAGTGATTTACTGAAAGGCTTCCATGCCCCGGACACAGTTCTTGAAAAGGCAGAGACAGACGATACCGCCCTGCTGAAACTTGGCCTGGCATGGGCCAGGTACGCGCTGTTTGGCGTACAATACAGTGAATAGCTTTTTCATAAGGAAAAACGGTTATGGAGATAAAGGGAAAAACAGCTCTGGTCCTCGGCGCAGTCAAGGGTATTGGAAAAGGCATTGGACTGGCCCTTGCTCGGGAAGGGGCAAACCTTGTTCTAACCCGGCACGACTGGAAAGAAAGCTTCAAGGAAATGGAAGCGGCTTTTGAAAATTCAGGAACAGATCACCTGATTGTGGATGCCAACCTGATTGATCCAGCCCAGGTCACCCACCTGGCAGAAAGAATCAGGGAAAGATACGGCAGACTTGATATTCTGGTAAACAATATCGAACGGGGAGGATGGCCTGCTGTCCATGGAGAATATATCGAGGCCCAGTGGGATCTGGAAATGGCCACCACACTCAAGGCCAAGCAATGGGTGTTTGACAGAATGTTTCCCCTTTTAAAACAATCAAACAGCGGTGTTGTGATCAATATCTCATCCATTGCCGGAATAACAGGACGGTGCGGGCCTGCATCAGTGCTTTTTAATGAAGGATATGCTGCCGCCAACCGTGGGGTATCTTTGCTGACAGAAACCTGGGCACGCATGGGCGCCCCTGTGGTCCGGGTCAATGAAATTATGCTGGGAATTTTTGAAACCAGACACGGCCAGGGCACCCGGGGATGGGAAGAAGTTTTAACCCGCCATGAAAAAAAAGCCATTATCGACCACATACCCATGGGCAGAACCGGCACAATCGACGACCTTACCCGGATGCTTATTTTTATCATCAAGGACGCGCCCTATATGACGGGCAGCGTCATCCGCCTGGACGGCGGCTACGTCCTGGGCGGAGAACCGGTCCAGCCCATGCCCCCTGGTATTGTTTGAATCTGGTGTTGTTTGAATATCTGATCCGGGTCGGGTATCAGGGCTGGTTTAAACACCTGGTATCGCAAAACGAAAAATTCCTCAAAATGTCAGTCCAGAAGCATTTCAGCCACAGTCTGCTTTATTTTTTCTCTTTTCCCGGTAGACTGCCGAAAGGCCATCTCAAGCGCTGCCATTCTGGAATAAAACACAGTTCTGTCAAACTTAAAATAAGACCTGGCCTTAAAAAGAGGTTCCCCGGGGCTGCATCCCGGCATTCTGACCACAGAACTGCCGGGTCTGCACAGTTCATGGGGAATTCCGTGGAGCCGGCATATCATCGGTCTATACGCGTAAAGCAGACACCACCCGTCCTTGTTCAGCGGACACATAATCCGGATATTCGCCTGACTGAGCCGGGCCTCAGCCCTTTTTTCACAGACCCTCTCGGCGTTGTCCCTGATTTTTTTCACAAGATCCCTGTCAAGCCCGGCAAATCCTTTTAAAAGATATTGCTTTTCAATAAAGGTATGATGGTAAAAATTGGTTTCACAGCAGTTTTCCCCGCACCCCCTGCATTTAAACCCGTAATGGGATGCCGCCTCCTCCCAGGCATTGTCCATCGTTTTATACAGGTTTGAGAGTTGCGCAAAAAACGCTTCTTTGTCTTTAAGTGGCAATTCTATATTCCTGTGGTGTTCGGTACCCTTGATGATCATTCTCAGACATGGGGCCTTGGAAAAAAAAGGTCCGTGTAGAGTTCCATGGCATAGCGGTCTGTCATACTTGCAATCAGATCACACACCGACCGGCTCAGGGAATTGTCTGAGACATGCCACGGCGCCATTTCCATTTTTTCAAGTTCTTTCTGAAGACGATCTGTGTTTTCCATAAAATAGACGTAAAGCTCCTTTATCACCTTTTTTGCCTTGACAAACTCGCTGTGAACCGACGGTGACCGGTATACATTGTCATAGAGAAATTTTCTCAGCAGGGTCATGGCGGAAAAGGTTTCTTCACCCATGGTGAGTTTGAACTCCCCGTTAAGCGGCCCGCTGTTGTATACAAGTTCCTGAATCATTGTTCTGGCCCGTTCAGAATGGGAATTTCCAAGCACTTTTGAGCAGGTTTTGGGGATTTCCTCCCGTTTTATAACCCCGCTTCTAAGGGCGTCGTCAAGATCATGATTCAAATAGGCAATAATATCTGCAATTCTTACAATTTTTCCTTCAACAGTAGAGGCCGTTTTCCCCGGGTCCGAAGGAACAATATGACCGAACCCCTTGGAATGCTTGAGGATGCCTTCTCTGACCTCTTCTGTCAGATTCAGCCCCTTTCCCTTGTTGTCAAGTATATCCACCACCCTGAGGCTCTGCTCACTGTGGCAGAAACTCGACGAGTAAATCTCCTTAAGGGCTGTTTCACCCCCATGGCCAAAGGGGGTATGACCGAGGTCATGGCCAAGGGCAATGGCTTCTGTAAGATCTTCGTTCATCCGCATGGCCCGTGCAATATTTCTGGCAATTTCCGATACCTCAAGGGTATGGGTCAGCCGGGTCCGGTAGTGATCCCCCAGGGGCGACAAAAACACCTGGGTTTTATGCTTTAACCGCCTAAACCCATTGGAATAGACAATCCTGTCCCTGTCAAGCTGAAAAGGAGTTCTGATGCTGCAAGGTGGCTCAGGAACAAGCCTGCCCGATGTTTCTGAACTTAAACACCCATATTCTGAAACAAATCTTCTTTCCCTTTCCTGGTATTTTTCACATATGGAAAAAGCTCTTTTCTGCTTAAAAACAGGGGGGTCATGGGTTGTCTCTTTTTTTAAATCGTCTTTTTCAAAAAAATTCATTGTTGAAATTTCAACCCTTTTGTGTTAGCAGCAGTTAAATGTTCTGCAGGTTTCAATGGCGCATGAGCGTTAATTACTGCCCTGCATTAAAAACAGATTTTATATTACCTTAATCTGATACTTATTAGAAACGATTTGTTAATTCAAGAAAATAATTGTGCATTCTGAATAAATTTTGTAACCGCCCATGAGATTGTTTACCCTGAAGGCTCGATCAGCAGGTTCCTGGATATCAGCGTTATTAACATGTATTGCTGATGCCGGCCCCGGCAGGCCTGGATGGTTAACCAGATGAGCAAAGGCATTATGTCCGCAGCAGATGAACATGAAACATTTATGGGCCTTGCCCTTAAAGAGGCTAAACAGGCATTTAACAGGGGAGACTTCCCTGTAGGCTGCGTTATTGCCTGTGAAAACCGGGTTGTGGCGGCCGGATCCAGGAAAGGCACTGCTTTATCAAACAAGGGGGTCAGTGAAATAGACCACGCTGAAATCCGGGCAATCCAACACCTTGAAAAAACAAAGGAACCTGTGGACCGTCAGAAAGCAGTTCTCTACTGCACCATGGAGCCCTGTCTCATGTGCTTTGGAGCCACTATTCTGTCGGGAATCAGAACCATTGTCTATGCCTATGAAGATCCCATGGGCGGGGGGACATCCTGCGTTCTTGAGAATCTGCCACCCCTTTACCGGGAAAGCCGCATAATGGTGATTCCCGGCGTACTCAGACAGAAAAGCCTTGTTCTTTTTAAAAATTTTTTTAGAAAACAAGGCAATCAATACTGGAAAGACAGCCTTCTGGAACAATACACCCTTGATCAGCAATGCTGAAAAAAGGATAACACAGAACAAAAAACATTGTTTATACAGGCCTGCAACTAAGGCCCACGCCTGAAGAAGAAAAAAAACACTTGCAAAATAAAATAGAAATATATATAATTTTATGTTGCTTATATAAAAAGGCAGGAATTTTTAAAAAACGAACATTGCAGGAGGTGCAGAATAGCTAGACAGCGCAATCAGGATAAAACAAATGTGAATAGGGATATCAGAGCCCACGAAGTCAGAGTAATCGGCTTTGACGGCGAGCAGATAGGTGTTATGCCTATTCAGGAGGCTCTTGAAAAGGCCGACGAATACCAGCTGGATCTTGTCGAGGTGTCTCCCAACGCTAATCCGCCTGTCTGTAAAATAATGGATTATGGGCGATTCAAGTACGAGATGACCAAAAAACAGCAGGAAGCCAAAAAAAAACAGAAAAACTTCCAGATTAAGGAAGTTAAGGTCAGGCCCAAAACAGATGTTCATGATCTGGAAACAAAGGTCAAAAACATTAAAAAATTTATAGGCAATAAGGACAAGGTCAAGGTCACCCTGGTATTCAGGGGCAGGGAAATAACCCTGACCCAGCAGGCAAGAAATGTACTTGCCAGGGTCGCAGAAATGACAGAAGACCTTGCCCAGATTGAGCAGCATCCAAAATTTGAGGGCCGGACAATGACCATGCTTCTGAGCCCCAAATGATTCATATATCCTAAAAATTTGAAACAGCAATTTTGCGTGCAGTGCCCTTTTTTTAAAAGCCAATGATACGCCATATGAAGTGGTGCATCCTGTCCCCATGGGGAGGGTGTACCATTCTCTTTTTTTGGGGAAACAAGAAACCCAGGGAGTAAAAGATGCCAAAGATAAAAACAAGCAGAGCCGCTGCCAAGCGCTTTACAAAGACCGGATCTGGAAAATATAAATTCAGAAAATCCCATGCCAGTCATATTTTAACAAAAAAGACAACCAAGCGGAAAAGAGCTTTCCGGCTGGATCAGATCATCGCAAGTACAGACTTAAAAGAGATAAAACGTCTGTTGCCCAATGGATAAAAAAGTTTTTCAAGGAGTCAGCAATGAGAATAAAAAGAGGATTTAAGGCAAGAAGACGCAGGAACAAAGTGCTAAAGCTTGCAAAGGGCTTTAGAGGAGGCCGCAGCAAACTTTTCAGAACAGCAGCCGACGCAGTGGACAAGGCCCTGATGTATTCATACCGGGACCGCAGGGTCCGCAAAAGAGAATTCCGCAGGCTGTGGATTACCAGAATAAACGCCGGCGCCCGGATGAACAACCTGTCCTACAGCAAATTCATGCACGGATTGAAACTGGCCAACATAGACCTGGACCGCAAGGTTCTGGCTGAACTTGCCGTATCTGACCCCAGCGGGTTTTCCCAGATCGCTTCAAAGGCTGCTGCTCATATTTAGACATGAATTAGCTGGTATGGAGATTTTTGTGGAAAAAAACATACAGGATATTGAAAAAGAGGCCTTTCCCGAGCTTGACACGGTTTCAAGTGCCCGGGATGCAGACGGTTTTGCCGTTAAATATCTGGGCAGAAAAGGGGTACTCACATCTTTCTTGAGAAATATTGCCCGGCTTGACGTTTCTGAACGGCCAATGGCTGGAAAACGTGCCAATGAGTTAAAGGCACGGCTTGAAACCGCCATCAGGGAAAAAAGCGCAGAATTAAATTCAGCGCATCAGGAAAAGGAAGATTTCATTGATATAACCCTTCCCGGCCGATTCACGGCAAGGGGAGCGGTCCACCCGGTGACGAGAATAACAAAAGAGATCAATGACATTTTTTTGAAGCTGGGCTTTGATATTGTAGAAGGCCCTGAAGTTGAAACAGACTACTACAATTTTGAAGCATTGAATATTCCCAAATACCATCCGGCAAGGGATATGCAGGACACTTTCTACATCTCAGACAATATTGTATTAAGAACCCATACGTCTCCCACCCAGCCCAGAGTTATGGAAAAAATGGACCCCCCCGTAAGGATTGTGGCGCCGGGTAAAGTTTACCGGTGTGATTCCGATCTGACGCATACGCCCATGTTTCATCAGATTGAAGGACTGATGGTTGACACAGACATCTCTTTTGGTGATTTAAAGGGCATTTTAAACACCTTTATCCACCAGATTTTTGATAAAAAAACATCTCTGCGCTTCAGACCCAGTTATTTTCCCTTTACCGAGCCCAGTGCGGAAGTGGATATACGCTGTGTCATATGCCGGGGAAAGGGCTGCCGGATCTGTTCCAGAACGGGATGGCTGGAAGTACTCGGTGCCGGTATGGTTCACCCGGCTGTTTTTGAAAATGCAGGATATGACACTGAAAAATATTCTGGATTTGCCTTTGGTATGGGAATAGAACGTCTTGCCATGCTGAAATACGGTATTGATGACCTGAGAAAATTTTTTGAAAATGACATGCGTTTTTTAAGGCAGTTTTAAAATGAAAGCAAGCTTAAACTGGTTAAAAGAATATACAGATATAAGTTCCACCCCTTGGGAAACAGCTGAGAAACTGACCATGGCCGGTTTGGAAGTTGAAGCCTTTTCTCAGATGTATGACTATCTTGACCACGTGGTTGTTGGAAAAATCCAAAAGATAACCCCCCATCCCAGAGCAGACAGGCTGTCCTGCTGCAGGGTTGATGTGGGAGACCGCCAGGTGGACATTGTCTGCGGCGCCCCCAATGTCAGTGAAGGAGACAACTTCCCCTGTGCGCTGCCTGGTGCGGTGTTACCCGGTGACTTTAAAATCAAAAAAAGCAGGCTCAGGGGAGAAGTGTCTGAAGGGATGCTCTGCAGTGCAGCAGAACTGAACATCAACGGTGATGCCTCGGGTATCATGCTGCTGGACAGGATACTGATGCCCGGGACCCCCCTGGCAGAGGCCCTTGATTTGTCTGACTGGCTGTTTGAAATCGATTTGACCCCCAACCGGCCGGACTGTCTTTCCATGATTGGCGTGGCAAGGGAAACGGCTGCATTTCAGAAAAAAAGGCCCGCCCTGCTACTGCCCGAAGCTGCCCTGCCAACAGATGAAGATATAGCCAAAGGGGGTGCCATTGAAGACTTTATTTCCATTGAAACAGCTGATCCGGATTTATGTCCCAGATACACGGCAGGTCTGCTGTTTGACGTCAAGGTTGGCCCCTCACCGTTCTGGCTCAGACATCGGCTGGAATCCATTGGGATGACCCCGGTAAACAACATTGTTGACATCACCAACTTTGTCATGATGGAAACCGGCCAGCCCCTGCATGCCTTTGACTATGACCTTCTGGCCAAAGGAAAAATCAGGGTGAAACGGGCCGGTAAAACCATGTCGTTTACCACACTGGATGAAAAAGCCCATACACTTGAACCGGATATGCTGATGATATGCGACGGTGAAAGACCGGTGGCCATTGCCGGCGTCATGGGAGGAGTCAACTCTGAAATCACTGAAGGGACCACACGGGTTCTGGTGGAAAGTGCCTGTTTCAACCCCGTTTCCATACGAAAAACAGCAAAAAGAGCCAATATAGCCACAGATGCGTCCCACCGTTTTGAACGGGGAGTCGATCCCATGGGAACAAAGAATGCACTGGCCAGGGCCATGTCTCTCATGGCGGATCTGTCAGAGGCAAATCCTGCCAGGGGGATAATTGATCTTCAGCCTGTGGAACATAGACCCGTTGACATCCAGCTGGATACTGAGATCCTGAACCGCCGTCTGGGAACGGACCTGAGTCCTGATGCGGCAGAAGACATTCTCACCTCTGTGGGATTTTCTGTGACCGGCACCAGGGACACGGTTTTGACCGTCCGGGTGCCTTCCTTCCGGGTAGATGTTCTCCGGCCCGAAGATCTTTTTGAAGAAGTTGCCCGGCTTTACGGATACAACAATATCAAAACCACATTTCCCTGTGTTCCCGCAAAAAGGGCCCCCCTTTCCTTAAACATAAGGTTCAGGGACAGGGTAAAGGATATTTTGACAGGAATTGGATTCAGTGAAGCCGTAAATTACAGCTTCACCTTTTTTGATGCCTGTAACGATCTGAACCTTGCCTCAACAGATGTCAAAAGACATCAGGAAACAATTTTAAATCCCATTTCCGAGGACATGTCCCTTTTGAGAACCACTCTTGTTCCAGGTCTGCTTCAGAACATGAAACTCAATCTTTCCAAACAGACATCAACGATAACACTGTTTGAAACAGGCAATGTGTTTTTTGCCAGACAGCCCGGCACTCAGCCCCTGGAAAAGGAAATGCTGGCCGGTATCTGGACGGGTGAGGCACGCAGTGCATCCTGGCATTGTAAAAAAAGAGAATGTGATTTTTATGACATAAAAGGTGTGGTGGAAGGCCTGGTAAATGCCCTGGGAATTAAGGATTTTGAATTTACAAGAGCGCCGGAAAACCAATATCCCTATCTGAAAAAAGGGTATTCAGCCCTGATCAAAAAAGGGGAAACGGTTATAGGCAGTCTGGGCAAAGTTGATGAAAAGGTGCTTAACGCATTCAGTCTTAAACAGGATGCCTTTATCTTTGATATTGAAATAGACAGACTGCGTGAGGCGAGTCCGGAAACCATCAGTTCTTCCCCACTTCCAAAATTTCCCTCGATTTCAAGGGATATAACGATAATTGTGGACCCAGACATCTTTGCAGGGTCTGTTGAGGCAGAAATAAAAAAAATCAAGGAAAAGGAACCCCTTATTGAAGATGTTTTTCTCTTTGATCTGTACCAGAAAAGCAATACAGAAAAAAAGTCCCTTTCCTACAGAGTGGTGTATAGATCCTTTGAAAAAACCTTAAAGGAAAAAAAGATTAAAGGCCTTCACGCCCGCATTTCAAAGATACTGGTGGATAAATTTAATGCTGACCTTCCTTCCTGAAACGATTAATGCTTAAGGTCAACAACCCCTGAGCTAAAGACTCAGGGGCTTGCAAGGCAACTTGTAAGCCCGGTTGATTAGCCTAAGCCACAGAAAAATTGGTGGCTGCGTTACATTGGAATATATAGTCATCCCAAGGTAC
>JAYEJJ010000176.1:0-13986 GCA_034660495.1 Thermodesulfobacteriota bacterium
TAAGTGCCGAGTATACGGACACTGCCTATAATGGATAGAGGACTTAACCTTGTGTTGCAGGCTGGTCCCGCAAATGCACGCCTAACTCGATTTCTGTACGTCACCCCGTGCTTTTGTGCTACTCTGCCTCAGCAGAGCCACTGTCTTCCGAGGCACCGTCACCGGATACCCCGTTGTGATAACACTATGCCCTTCGCCTCCATCTGGCTGGGCTTGGGACTCGTCTTGACTTCCATTGCTGGAAATTGTAGACTCACCCTTAAGAACGTGTGCCGTACCCGGCACACAACAAAAAAATGCAGCGGACGCAAAAGGCCGCGCCGCTGATTTAAATCGTTAGCAATGTGGTAAGTGACTATATATTTTTAGGAAAACAGTTGACAAAATATGTGTGGCAGGAGTTATATTGAAATGTATGCAGAAACGAAAACTTGATGTCTTGATAACAGGGAGATAAACATGGGGCAAAAAATCACATGGGAAGAAATGAAACAGCAATTTCCTGATGAATGGTTAGCCATTATCAATTTTGATGTCGATGACTCAGGACATCTCGCTGCGGGTGTCGTTGAGCGCCATTCACCGCAAAAGAACGAGGTATATCGCCTTCCTGTACGGCAGCAGTCAACAGCGTTTCGCTATACGGGAGCATCTTCTTTTTCAGGGTTGAGAAGCCATGTCGCGACACCTAACGTCATTTGATACGGCACAACACCATATTTATCTCGAATTCTTTATTACTACACCACAAGGTATCAGGCATAGTGTCGCTGGCATTTTGGATACAGGTGCGCCAAAGACGGAATTTTCAGATCAGTTTCTGATCTCGACGGGCTGTCTTGCATCTCCACGCAACGACCATCGCATTCCCCCAGGTTTGCAGACACAGAAATACGCGAAAATGATCCTGCCATCCGCTGAAATCTGCGGTCATACGTTTAAGAATTTTGAGATTGTAGTATCATCATTTGAAGCCTCTTGGGGCATTGACGCCCTCGTTGGCCTTGACTTTTTTCGTCGCGTATTTATCAGCATTGATTATTCAAATGGTCTGCTTCTTACGGAACCGTACGAAGCAAGATTATCTCAATAATTTCAGAGCTCCTGACACCACAAACCTAATATATTGTTTTAACTGAAAATATTCAAATTTAGGATCGTAATTTTAAATGCATAAAAAAACCAGACAAATACCATATATTGTGCTTATTGTCTTTGTTTTTAAAAAAAATACTATATATAGAAAATGATTATGCATTCAAAATTAGCTGAGGTCAGGAGTTCTGAATTTGGAGGAGGGCAATAAAAGCATTGCTAACAAAAAAATGGAGCTGACCACAAAAGACGAGCTGAATTGTCGTAATATCAAATAGTTCAACGGCTTTTGTGTCAGCTCATTTTTGGCGTTGGCGTCTCGCACATTTAGACGATTGATTTTATTTTTTTTTTCAATTGTTTTTATTATATTCTGGTGGTATATATTAACGAGGAGGTGATTGAGAAATGGAAAACAAAGTAACCACCAAAGAAAACCTGATTAACCGCATCCTGGGAGTACGGGGGCGGCTTTCGTTTTTTGGCGTCATTAATATCGGACTATTTGGTTCATTTGTACGAGGTGAACAAACTCCCTCGATCGACATTGATATTCTCGTGGAATTTGCTCCTGAAAAGCATACCTTTGATAATTTCATGGAAGTTTCCTTCCTTCTTGAAGAAACCTTGGGGCGCAAGGTTGAAGTTGTTACCCCGGAAGGTCTCAGTCCGCATATCGGCCCCCATATCTTAAAGGAGGTAGAGCGTGTCCCTGTCACCGCCTGAATACATTCGCCACATGCTCGACGAAATTGATTACATTTTGAGCCGGATTTCAGATACGGATTACGAGTCTTTTGTCCGCGATGAGACTCTCAAAAGGCCGTTTGTCCGAAGTATCGAGGTTATCGGAGAAGCTTCAAAAAAACTGTCCAAAGATATCAAATCAATGCAACCGGATGTTGAGTGGCGGAAAGTTTCTGGAATGAGGGACAGGTTGATTCATGATTATTTCGGTGTTGACTACACGATTGTTTGGGATGTTGTTTCAAGCAAGCTACCTGATCTTCGTATAAAACTTCACACCCTGCCCAAACAAATCCAACAGCGCCATCCACAGCATGAACTCGGACCGGGAAACAGCAGCTCCGCTTCGCTTTGCAACTGTTTCCCGGCCGGTTATGCTGAACGTTAAATATTAAGAATAATTTGATTTAAAAGGATTTTGAATGAGCATTCACATCATTTTTCATAAGCAATACTATAATTCAGATTATGCCATGGATTCTGCGGCTCTTTCGGGCCGCCTGGAAGGGATCATGGCGGTCATCAAATCCAAACCAGACATGTATCGCATCACAAGGCCGGAGCCAGCAATAGATACCGATATATTGAGAGCTCACGGCCAGGGTCAATTGAAAAACATTAAAAACAAACCCCTTCTTTACGAAATGGCGGCATTGGCAGCCGGAGGGGCTATTAAAGCGGCCCAAACCGCTTATGAAGGCAACCATAGTTTTGCTATAGTCCGACCACCGGGGCATCATGCCTCAGCCAACTCTTGCTGGGGATTCTGTTATTTCAATAATATGGCCATCAGCTTGCTCAAACTATATTCCGAGGAAAAAATTCAGACTGCCTTTATCCTGGATTTTGACCTTCACACAGGTGATGGGAACATCAACATACTGGAAAACCGGAAAGACGGATTTCGGGTCACGATTCTTAACCCGGACTCAGTGGACAGGGTAAATTATTTGAATGAGGTTGAAAGGGTCATGGACAATTTGACTGATGCAGATATTCTGGCGGCCTCAGCAGGATTTGATCAGGGAATTGAAGACTGGGGAGGTCTTCTCTACCCAGAGGATTATAAGGAACTGGGCCGCATGATGAAACAAACGGCTGAAAGGCTTTGCCATGGCCGACGGTTTGCGATCCTTGAAGGTGGATACAACCATGAAGCTCTTGGGACGAATGTGGATGCGTTTTGCAAAGGGTTTGAATAAACTGCTAATTTTGTTTGTTATTTCAAAAAGGAGAAACATCTGAAAGCTTCTTTACAGGCTGGTATTTGAAGTTAAAGCATATGATAACATGGACATTATTGCCCGCGGACGACATGAACGTTTTGTTATCATCAAAGAAAAGGTTGATCAAAACTTGCAGAAAAAAGTCTCAAAATTTGAGGATAACAATACCTAATCCTAACATCTCAAATGAACCGGTCAATCCGGTTATTTGGGTTATGAAAAGGGTGTGGGTCGAGTCTAACCGAGATAACAGATTTAAATTATTGATAAAAAAATTAGGTCCGATACCGGGATACCGGGCCGGGATACCGGGGATACCGGGGTCGGGGGGATACGGGGGGATAATACGATACCGGGGTCGGACCAAGCAAGAATGCTTTCAATTAAGGGGATAGCTTAAAAAATACCCCTAAAACGAGCCTATAATCGCTTTTTTAGCGTCAAAAAGAGCAATATAGAAAGAATTGAGAGTAAAAAAAAGTTCCTAACCACCAAAATGCTGATGGACAAGCCGCAGATTTTGAAAGTTAGAATCATGAGCCTGACATGAAAACACTGTTCATTTACATATGCGCTTGGGTAGGAATGGTGGTCCTTGCAATAGTCAATGGAATTATGCGTAACAACACATATAGCCATTCCATGTCAGAGATAGCAGCACATCAATTGTCGACAATACTTTTAATCCTTCTATTTGGTATTTACATATATATTCTAACCGGACTTTTTCGAATTCACTCAGCTGCTGAAGCATTTACTATAGGCGGGGTCTGGCTTATCATGACAATCATTTTTGAATTTGTATTTGGCCACTCCATGGTAGGTCATTCCTGGAGTAGACTGTTACAAGACTATAATGTGCTCAATGGTAGGGTGTGGATTCTTGTCCTTGTTTGGACATTTGTGGCCCCTTACGTGTTCTACCGATTGAGATTCTAAACCGCATCAGAACCCGGACTGGCAAATCCGCTAAGCTCCTTTGCCAGGGCGTTGGCGCTGAAAGAGATTGATGCTGGTTATCTGGTGCAAAGGGTATTGGGTTGAAAAACAAACGCATGGTTTATTCACACGTCAAGTGTTTCATACTGATCATTTTCTTAAACCTTTACAGAAACCAGTGGACCTCTCTTTCCATCTTTGTCACCATCGCCCTTGGTACGTTTCTTATTTCCCTGATTCCCCAGGTCCAAAACGGGCTGCAGACAGAAATCATCAAACCGGACGGACTGAAAATCCCGGTCTTTTTTCTGGTTGATATTCAGGACGAACAAAAAAAACCATTTGTCTCATTCATGAAAGAACAGGAGGGTGTCATTTCCAATCTGTCTCCCATGGTGCGGGGAAGAATTTTAACACGGAACAACCAACCCTTTCATCAACGCTTTGACTCCTCCCGGCAACGACGGGGACGGAGACTGGAATTTAATTTTTCATACCGGGAAACCCTGGATGTGTCTGAAACCATCACCCAGGGGGACCCCATCAGCACAGCATTCTGGGACTGGCAGTCCAACACCCCGTTTGACATATCTGTGGAAGAATCCTTTGCCCGGGAAAACCAGATAGCGCTGGATGATATCCTGGAATTTGAAATCCATGGAATTCAGTTGACCGGACAGGTCAAAAATTTCAGAAAAGTCAGGTGGAACAGTTTTCAGCTAAATTTCTTTTTATTATTCCAGAATGGTGTATTGAATGAGGCCCCCAAAACTCACCTTGCCGCGGTATCCCAGGTTCCATTGGATCAGCGCCGGCAACTTAAGAACAAGATTGTAGATAAATTTCCCAATATCTCCGTCATTGATGTCACCCAGATGGCAAATGTCCTTCTCGACATTTCCAATAAATTGTCCCTGTCCATCCGGTTTATGGCCTGGCTTGCCATTGCTGCCGGCCTGATCTCTATCTTTTCCATTGCCCGGCATGAAGCCTGGAATAACCGGAATCAGATCAATCTGCTGAAGGTCCTGGGTTCAGAATACCAGGCCATCAGGACCATTACCCTGCTTGAATTCGGTTTTATCGGATTTTCAGCCAGGACCATTACCCTGCTTGAATTCGGTTTTATCGGATTTTCAGCCGCCCTGTTTGCAATCCTTTTAAGCTACGGGTTTTCCTTTGGTATATCCTGGTATTTTTTTGACAGCCTCTGGCAGATCAACTTTATCATATCCCTTGCCATCCTCATATTAACCACCCTGATCTGTATGGGCACTGCCATGTCTGCTTCAAGAAAGGTAATGAATACCAAACCCATCCACCTGCTTGCCTCCAGAATGTAAAAAAGGGGGATGATTTTATCCGGTGCCGCCCCCCTTGCCTTGTGTATCCATGCGGGATCGGCCCGCAAGGGGACGCCCCAGTCCGATGAGATCGGCGGCCTTTTCCCGTAGCAGACACTGGGCAAAAAGAGGTGTGACGATTCTGCCGGATATAATTGTTGGAATGGTGGTGCGGCAGGTCAGTTCTGCGGTATCTTTTCCGAGATAGCCGGGGCGGGCCATTTCCCGGTAAACGTCCGGAGAAAATATGGATTTGTATGTTCCTGCGGATACCGAGAGATATGATATATGCTCCGCTTCCAGATGACGGACAAATGCCAGGGCCTGTTCCAGATCAATGCCGTCGGGTACCCATTCCCGGAGCATCAGTCGGTATCCTACGGGAAAGGTGTCGGGAACGTTTTGCCTGATGGCCCGGATTACGGCCATGGGAAACGCCGCCCGTTCCTCAGGGGAAAGGGACGCATCCGGCGGAGATGCGTGGGTGAAGGGCGACAGGAATTGGCTCAGAAGATATCCGTTGGCCCCATGGAGTTCAACCATGTCGAACCCGGCTTTGGCGGCCCTTGCCGCAGCATCTGCAAAATCATGGATCACCCGTTTTCGATCATCCGCCGTCATTGGGACCTGGCGGTTGACAAGCCTCTGGAGCAGGTACCGGGTCAGGTAAAACCGTTTTTCCAATGGGAAAAAATCAATGAAGTTTCTCAGGGATGAAAGATTGAACGAAAGGTTGAATGACGGCACGGGGGAGGGCATGAGCGGCGCATCCAACAGGGCGAATCCGGTATGCACCGGCAGGGCCACCAGACGATTTTTCAGCCGAAGGTGTCCCAGTTGAAATGGTGAGAACAACAGCGGATAAGGGCCTTGGACGGAATTTGATTCCCTGTTCATGGCATTTCCTTTAGTCTCCTCGGGCGGACCGATCCGGATGATATAAAATTCGGAACATTTTAGTGACACATAAAATTTTACCGAACTAAAGTTCCAATCCTGCCCAACCACTCAAAGAATTTGATTATTCACGGATACTCCTTTATAAAGTAAGCACCACACTAACTCTATAAAGCTGTAATTCTATTTTTAAAGGCCATGGGGTTCTCCAAAAAAACTAATGGTGTCATGCGGATTTTTACTGATCAGCTTAACTCTCACATTTCCAAACAAGCTGAAAAACATGACCACCTCATTCACTGGTGGCCTTCCATAAATCTCTTTTTATCTCCCTTTCCCTTGTGAATTCTACTTAAACGGACACAATTACATCAGAAGCCAGCTGGATAAAAAAGGCATCTCATATAAAATGAATGAAAACCCCTTCACCAATGTTTCCGACCCTGATGCACTCAACCAGGCGGCAAAGGAGATTGACGGTCAAATGACCCAGCAGAGAATCGATTTCTGGATGAACTAATTTTTCAATTTTGACAAAGGAAAATATTCCACCCGCTCCAAACACCTGAAGCATAACTGGTACCTGACCCAGGTTGAAGTCTGCTCAAATGTAATTTTTAAGTCCTCTCATCACTGCACCAGTCTCTTTGAACACCTTAAGGAATCGCTACGCTCTGTCATTTATATGGATTTTCAAGGCATAGGCAAAAAAGCTTGAATAATCCAAGAGTATGCTCGCTCTGTTGCGGCAACTGAAAAGTTGAAATCAATTTTAGATTTATCTCAACAATAAAATGCTAGGGATTTTACCGTAGATTCTGACGTTAACTTTTTTTAATCCGCTCTTCGAGATCTGAAGGTGAAATAAAAATAAAAGTTCGCCCCTCTTTCAGCTTGCTTAAAAGATTTAATTTGTCCGACATGTATAATAAATCCTTTCTTGCAGTTTCATAGGAAATTCCATGTGAGTTGCGATGTTCCTTGATATTATAAATAAATCTCGGATTTTTCAGAGCATGGCGGAGAATGCCTAATTGCCTGAAATTTAGCTTCGCTCCAAGGTGTTTGGCATTCCGTAATGTTTCTTGCGCCTCTTCAATATCCTTCGTCTTTTTTTCCAGATAAGTATGGAGGTCTTGAATGGCCTTTCTAATAACTTCAAGTTGATGAATTATAAAATAGGTGGCATCATTATCGTCCGTTTCCGTGTACAGGAATGCCCTGCCATACTGAATGGGTGCTATTTTAATAATTCGAGAGATGGAAATAAATTCTGATAACCAATATCCCTGGCTTATCATTGACCAATAGAATAATGCTCTTGCCGTTCTACCATTACCATCAACAAAGGGGTGGTCGTAGGCCAACATGAAGTGAAGTACTATGGCCCTGATGACAGGGTGAATAAAACCCGCATCTGACTTATAATTGGCTAATTTACATAAAGATTCTAATCGTTTTTTTAATTCCGAGGCATTAGGTGGCGAATGTAAAATGTTAGAACCAGTGTGATCAGATACATACACTTTATCATTTTCTGACCTGAAGACACCTGCTTTTTCTGGATCATCTAATGTCTTCTCAGTTAATATTCGGTGAAGTTCAAAAAGGAAAGAAAGTGTTAATTCATCCTCTTTAAAGTCCCTTATAAACTGCATCGCATGAAAATTATTCAAAATCATCTGTTCGCTTTTATTTTTTGGGTCTCGTCCTTGCCTGATCATTTCTTTTGCAACATGGCTTGTAGTGGAGGCACCTTCCAACTGACTGGAATTTATCGCTTCTTCGACAAGAGATTTGATTAAATATGTATTTTGCATACCCTGATTTGCGATTGGTTGATTGGCGGTAATAGTTCCGGCTGCATTCATATCAAGCCAGTGCAAATCACGATTGACGGCATCAGGAGTACAGAATTTAAAAGGCTGATTAGATTTATCATATAATGGAAGTGTCGTGAATAAATTTTGTCTTTTAAATCTAACGATGACCCACCATTCTTCGCTGGTTAAATTATCTGGTGGAGTTAAATGTCTAAGTTTGTCCCAATGAATATATCGGCCTTTTTCATCAGTTATACTTGCATTGAAAGCCTTGGCAAAAAGTTCACTTTTTTCTGTAATGGTTTTTATAAAATCAGGTGGACTGACTGGCATTTTCATGGTCAATAGTATCCTGTTAAATATTTAATTTATGAGTAGTATTATAGTGCAGTTCATTTGACTTCATACCAGTTTCTATTATAATATAAGGTAAAAAAAGTACGAAGTCATATGAAACGCACTATAGACACTGTAACAATAGATACTAATATTGTAAATACCAATTTTCAAATATTAGTATTTAAATGACAGAACAAACTTTACTCCGATTAATAAATATGATATTTCAATCTATTAAATAGATTTCTGATGTTCACATATTAGTATTAATAAACTTCAGACCTTTGTATAAGGGATCTTCCAAAAAATAATCCACATGTGAAATTTCAAACGGATACGATAGAAAGCCAACTAAAAACTGTTACCCATACAGAGCTTCCCCTGGGATGGAATGATGATTTCAAAAACTACAGATTAATCGGCTGGTCTCCAGCCCTTATATGGTTGATAATACCAAACAAAACCTGGCGGATTGATCAATCGTCTGAACACAGAACGGGATTGCAGCCAGACAGGGTCACCTCGGCGGTGGCGGAGTCGCACAAGCCCGATATGGGCAGTTTTATTTTCTTGACAAAAATTGCTTTCCTGGTCTATCATCAAATATAATTTTTCCGTTATGAAAATCCCGTTATCAAAAAGCTGAAACCCCTCAAGCAGACGTGAGGAGCAGCACAAATGACGATAAATCTTAAGTGGTTTTGGATCATGGTGATATTGATTACCACGCTGGGAGGGACCAGTTATGCTGCAGACGAACGGCAATGGGCGATCTCCCTGTTTACGGGACGGTTAACAGACGGAGATCTTGGGGACTCAGCCATGTTCAATGTGAGTTTCGAAGATGCTTTTTTAGTGGCAGGAACCCTCAGTAAAAAATATTACCGTTATTTTGACTCCATTGACCTGGAATGGGAGGTGCAGGCTGTCAAACATTTCAAAGATCAGAATCACTGGGAATTTAACGGTTTAAACGTTGTGCGATGGACTGCCTTTCCCTGGGATCCTTATCTTGATACCAGCGTGGCCGCAGGAACGGGTCTCTCGTTCGCCTCTTCAAGGCCGGAAATTGAATCTAAAAACCATACTGACACCTCAAACATACTGGCCTATTTAATGTTTGAGGTGGCTTTTTCTCTGCCCACGGTCCCTGAATGGAGCCTGGTCACCCGCATTCACCATCGGTCTGGCGCTTATGGACTTTTCAACAACGTCCACGGGGCATCCAATGCCTGGATATTCGGACTTCGCTATCATTTTTAGAGCTCCGGCCGGGGCTTCCATGTCAAAACAATCCCTGGGATAAGAACACCCCCGGAGACCAAAATAAAAAAATGGACCTGATCTCACTGAAAAAAGGGCTGACCAGATATCCCAAGAAAAGGGGTTCTATTATAGATATCCCGGCATGACTTGATACCATCACTATTAAGATTATGGTGTAATGAGTATCAGGTCATTTCAGGACTGAAATATCATTCGAACAGATTTAATGTCAAGAAAATAGTATCAAGTCATGCTGGGACTACTATAGTATCCCTGAGTGATCGGGTTCAGAAGTATAGTGGTGATATTTCGGTAAAAAAACTCAAAGGTGCCGACCTGCCTAAAAATAGCCGAATGAAGAATCTTTTGGGCGAGTTTTATCCAAATGCGTGTACAGGCAACATTATTTTTTACTTGCCAGCTGAGTAAAATCTACTATGATGCGATGTGGTTTTGGAGGGGTTGAAGACAAAAACAGGGGGTTGAGCGAATAGATATAAATGTAATGGAGGCGTTTGAATCATGGCTATGGGAATGGGATTAGATCTGGGCAGTACACGAATAAAGGCGGCCCGTCTTGGGTCCGACGGTCGCCTGACAGATCTGATCAGTATTGCTGCTCCCAGTTTAGAAGGAGATGATCCGATTCGGCAGTGTGATGCCGAAGACTATGTTCAGCGGGCCGAATCCCTCCTAAAACAAATTCTGGCTGGCTGCAATCCTAATATACCCCTAGGATTGAGTTCCCAGCGGTCATCCTTTTTATTGTGGGAAAAAGCCTCAGGACGGCCGGTCACCCCCTTGATATCCTGGCAGGACCGCCGGGCAATCGACTGGTGCAGCCGCCATCTAAGGGCTTACGAACCACTGGCAGCACGGACCGGATTACCCCTGTCTCCCCATTATGCCGGCCCGAAACTGACCTGCCTGCTCTCCGCAGATATGGGGGTAAAAGACTCAGCTCACAGGGGCAGGCTCTGTTTCGGCACTTTAGACACCTACCTTATCTGGCGGCTTACCAAAGGGCGGGTTTACCAGACAGATCTCAGCATGGCCGCGCGCACCGCGATCATGGATGTGTGCCGGGGCCTCTGGGATCCGGCCCTGCTGAAATTTTACGGCATCCCCCCCTCTTTGCTGCCATCCATTGTCTCTTCTTACGGGCTGAAAATTTCACTTTCAGGGGGCGGCTGGCTGACCGGGTCCTGTGCAGATCAGGCCGCCAGCCTGATCACTGCCCAAGCAGCTGTTTCCAGTGCCCTGGCGGTAAATCTGGGCACCGGTGGTTTTGTGATGGGTTTTACAGGATCAACATTTGCACGCGCCAGGGGGTATCTCAGCGCCCTGGTTTTACAAAATCCCCATGGCGACATTGGTTATGCCCTGGAGGGCACCATCAACGCCATCGGTCCGGCCCTGGCCAGCCATGCCGGTAGGTCGCCAGAACTCTCCGACCATGATCCCGCGCCAGAGCTCTTATGCCTGCCGGACAATGCCGGTATTGGCGCGCCCTACTGGCAGGCCAGCCGGAATCTGACTTTTTCAAAAAAACCTGTGGATTTTTCAGAAGAACTGCTCCGCCGGGCGGTGATGGAGGGCATCATCTTCCGGGTGTGCCGGATGGCCCTGGACTTTCAGTCACACACTCAATTTTCCAGCCTGGTTGTTTCCGGTGGGCTGTCAATCGAACCTTTTATAGTCCAGGGGTTAGCGGCGTGCAGCGGATTGCCGGTGGTTTTGTGCCAGGAAAAGGAGACCAGTTTGTGGGGGGCGGCGGCAAATGCCATGGAGAAAGCGCTCCCGGCACCACAGGTCAAACATATCCATCCAACGGGGCTGCAGGGCAGTTATTTGAAGGACAAATTCAAACACTGGTGCCACTGGATTGACAGCTTTTTGCAGCCGGCATAGCCTGGGAGATCAGGAAATGCACAAAACAGCCTTTGTCTGCAGCAGTTCAGCAGACAATGGTGTTTTTGTTTACCCCTCTGCCAATAGCGTCCCAGGATTTAATAGCGTCCAAGTATCCTGAGCATCTCTGAACGCTGTTTCAGCTCCTCCATCATGGGGGCGAGCTCTTTACTTAAAATATCCGCCTCCAGATCTGCGTAGAACATATACTCCCAGGGTTTTCCCAGGATGGGCCGTGACTCCAGCTTAACCAGATTGATGTCGTAGACTGAAAAGATCTTCATCACCTGGAACAGGGATCCTGGTTTGTTGTCCGTGGAAAAGATGATGGCTGTTTTGGTGACCGGGGTATCCCCTTTTTCCTCCTTTGCAACCACCACAAACCGGGTATAGTTTCTGGGATTGTCCTCAATGGACTCATCAAGGACGTCCATGTCAAATATATCTGCAGCCATGGAAGACCCAATGGCTGCCATGGAAGGATCACCTGCCTCCTTGATATGGCGCACGGCGCTGGATGTCGCCTTGACCGGCACCAGTTCAGCCTGGGGCAGCTGGTCCAGGAAATTTCTGCATTGGGAAAAGGCTGGTGCCAGGATTTTTTTCACGGCTGTTTTTTCCACCCCTTTATGGACCACCAGGGCATGCTTGATACGGAGGGTCAGTTCACCTGTGATTCTTAAATCATAGGCCTGGAGCAGGTCAAAATTTTCGTGTATGGATCCGGAAAGGGAGTTCTCCACCGGTATGACCCCGTACTGAACCCTGCCGCTTTGAACCCCGTTAAAAATATCTTTAAAGCTGTTCATGGGCACGGCCACGATCCCTTCCCCGAAGTAGGAGATGCAGGCCTTGTGACTGTAGGCGCCGCTTTCTCCAACAAAGGCGGCAGTCCCTTCCCCCCTGGCATCCCCCTTCCCAAGATGCTGTGTTTTTTTCAGATAATCAAAATCCAGATGTTTGTCCACAACCGGGGCAATCACATAAAGGTCCCGCATCAACTCGCCGAACTGCGAAGGATACAGGCTCTGGGAACCGTCGGACAGGGCCTTGTCCGGGTTGTTGTTCACCTCGATCATCAATGCGTCTGCCCCTGCTGCCACGGCCGCCCGGGCCATGGGGGCCACCTTCTCCCGGATGCCTGTGGCATGGCTGGGATCAATGATAATGGGCAGGTGTTTAAGTTTTTTCAGCACTGGAATAGCAGAAAGATCCAGTGTATTCCGGGTATAGGGTTCAAATGTTCTGATTCCCCGCTCGCAGAGAATCACTTTGTCATTTCCCCCGGCCAGAATATACTCGGCAGACATCAACCACTCCTGGATGGTGGAAGCCAGGCCTCTTTTGAGAACCACCGGTTTGGTCATTTTTCCCACGCATTTGAACAGCTCGAAATTCTGCATATTTCTGGCACCGATCTGGAAATTGAACCCGATCTGGCAGAAAAAATGCCGACATTCCGCATGGAAAATGGAAAATATGTCTGCCGTATTTTACTGAAAAAAAACGTCATGTTCCATGCCGGCCCAAACCTTCCATCCCATGAGATGACTGCCGACGATGTGGTCTTTTCCCTGAACAAATCATCAGATAAAACCCGCTCTGCCTATGCAGGCAATTACAGCGGTTTAACAGTAAAAAAAACCTCACGTTACGCCGTTGACATTGTCATAGACCCTCCTTTGTCTACCCCTTTTGTTCCTTCCTAAACTGACCGATTACGGCGGCGGATTCATTCTTCAGCATTACCGGCAATATTTGTCACGGCAACAGGGAGTTCAAGTTTCAGATTCAGCTCTACAGATGTGGTCATCACCATGTTGTACCCGAATAGTTTCTGTTTTTTGCTTGGATTCTGTGGGTCCCGGCGAACGCCAATTCGGGCATCACTATCTTTGGGGAGCTTGGGGCAGCGAACAGTAACAGTCTCATCACAGGCGTTTAAGTGACAAATATTTGATCTGACAATGTTTAAACATAAGTCATGTTTTTCAAGCTCCTCCTGTACTTGAAAAAGAATAGCGCTGTTCCTCTGAACCAATGAAGGCTTTCCTTTAAGGTGTGATAGTTTTAAGGCGACAGCCTCAATTTTTTTCCTTTTGGGCTCTTCCTCCACACAATCAGACGGGCATTTGATCTTAAACCTGATCTCTTTATCCAGCCGAACTTTAAGCAGGTTGTTTATTCTGTACTTAATCTATTTTCTGAAGTTTCACCGTTTTTGCGTAAATTTTCAGATCTCGTAAGCAGTTCATTTTTTTTAAAAAATACATATTGGCATGAAAATTACTTTTCAAATTCCATGCCAATATGTGTTGTTAATTCAATAAGTTATATTAATTTATCGCTTGCAAGCAGCTCCTTTTTATGGTATAAAACATAGCATATAACCTGCTGAAA
>JAYEJJ010000177.1:0-13955 GCA_034660495.1 Thermodesulfobacteriota bacterium
CTGTGGCTTAGGCTAATCAACCGGGCTTACAAGTTGCCTTGCAAGCCCCTGAGTCTTTAGCTCAGGGGTTGTTGACCTTAATTTTTTCCTGCCATTCAGGGGAGTACAGAATTTCAATTTTATAGCGTGAAATAACCCAGGCCAGATTCTTTTCAGCCAGGTCAAAACCTGATATGCCCAGCTGCGCAGCATGGAGCGCAGCTGTATTCTGAAGCATATTGAGAATGGCAACCACTTTTAACTGGCCCTGGGCCCCAAGGTCTGAATAGCTTATTTCCCCTTTTTTTTTAAACACATTATCAGGATGAGTCATTGTTTATTTCCTCACTGCGGGGGAATAAAGGTTTTAACTGCGTGGTATGCAGGTTCCTCATAGGGATGCACCCTGACCAGTTCGTTGAGAATGTCCGTGATCAGGTCATCACTGCATACCATCTCCACCTTATACTCCTCGGTCTGGTTCACATGGGCCTGCTTTCCAGAAAAGGGGCGGCTGCCCTGAAGGGGTCTGAACTGTCCCAGCCCCCTGGTCTGCCATGCACATGAATCATAATTGCCGATTTTTCCGCCACCTTTATTGAAAAGGGCCTGTTTTACCTCTTGAAGATGGGTTTCTGGAACATAAAACGATATCAAATACATTTTAAATCTGCCTTGTTTCTGGGTGTTCATTTATATTTTTCCTCTGTTACTCGATTATCAAGTTTTTATGGAAGAACCGATTAAGAGCCCCCTTCCGTCGTTCTCGTTCCTGGCAGAGCAACCCCTGGGGGCGGTGCTGTTCAAAAAACTTGATGACCGAGTGTTACAGGGGAAGTTTTTCTATTATTTTAAAAGGGGCTTTTAAAACCCTGAACATGGTGTTTATCAGCCCTTTTCCAATGTCTGATGGAGATATAAGGGCAACATTTGGATCATCAAACTTACCGCTTATTCTAACGGGAATTGAAATAAGTCGTCCTTTGAGAATAGAACCCAGTACAGGAATTTTTTCAACAATCATATCCCCTGATTTAAATGGAGCCACCAGACAGGTGATATCCATTTCCTTTTTTTTCATATCAAAGGGGCCGGTAATAATAAAAGTCATATCGTTTCCATTGATCACTGAATTTTTGATTAACACCTCATCTT
The DNA here is from genome assembly GCA_034660495.1 of Thermodesulfobacteriota bacterium. GTDB lineage: Bacteria > Desulfobacterota > Desulfobacteria > Desulfobacterales > Desulfobacteraceae > DATFJZ01. Next base: position 1,135 of record JAYEJJ010000177.1, read on the forward strand.
TGCTGAGGGCTGCATTTATTTCCAGGGATGTATAACCAAATCCGTTTTGAGTGATGTCCGGCAATACCCCTTTAAAGATTTTTGACAGATTGATAACAGATAATACCCGAGAAAGCAGTGTCAGCCGGTGGATCCTGCCCTTGTTGGATGAAAAATGAAGTTCTCCCTCTATATTGTCTGATATTGCATCTATTTTTCCATATGTATTTAAATTCCCTGTCATTGTAAACGGTCCGTTTATTATATCATTTTTATGAAAAAAACAAGAAATGGCCCGGTCAAGATCCTTGTTTTCTGCATCAAGATCCATGTCAATGAAAAAAGATGTCCTTTTTTTCTTTATTTGACCGCAAAGGTCAATGGTGCAGAAACTGGTTTTTTTTATATCTATTGTATAACAGCTGTTTAAAAGCCTGATCTTGCTGTTAAACGGTGAGAATTTCAATTGTTTATACTTTAAAATATCTGCATACAGGGTAAATTCAGGCATGAGTTTCTGTATCCACTTCATGGATTCTGCAGCTTGATCTTCACTGCTTGTTTTCCAGGTTTCCAGGATTTGGTCAAGATCAATGAAATTTGTCGATAAAACCGGTTCTGATGCCGGTTCTGCCTGAATTAAATAGTTTTGTCCCTGGGTAATTTCATTTATTTTTTTATAAAGAATCGTATTTGTTTTAAAAATTTTTTTAATGGTGTCAGTATCAATTTCTCCTGTCACTTTCCAGTCTTTGTGATCAGGGGCAGTTGATTTATCTGTTTTTACGGCAGCCAGCCCGTTTTCTGTACCCCTTTTTTTTATCCTTATCCTTTTGACAGGAGTGTCTTGTGTTTCACCTGAAAACGCAATATAGACTTCCGGTCCCTGGTCAAAGAGGAGATCTCCTGTAAAAGCAATTGAGTTTTTAAGCCGGCAGTCTGCCCGGAAAATGGAAAAAGGGGCAGAAAGATTTGCAATAAAAGGGATTTTTATAAGCGAGGCCAAAAAACGGCTGTCCAGGATATCTGCATCTAGTCTGGAGAGCAGCGCGTTTTTATCTGAAACATCAAATACACAGGCAAACACACAAATATCGGGAATACTTTTTTTTCTTTCAATTAAAAGATGTCTTAACCGGCCTTCAAGGGAGTACTGAATTTTATCCGGGTTGAAAAGGGGGCCTTTAACACTGATGTGGTCAAGATAGATTTCCCCTTTTATGGATTTTATTTTTGAAAAGACCTGGTAATTTTTTTTAAACGAGGCAAGCCAGGGATAAATTTCATTTATCTGGATTTCAGCTGCACCTGACCGGATATTAAGAACAGGATGTTCTGAGAGACTTATGGATGCTGAAACATTGTTGAAAAAAGACTGGTTCAGGCTTCCCTTTAATGTGTCAACAGAAACCATATGGTCTGCAAAGGAAAAATTCCCGTCCTGAATTGAAAAAATGCCAGGCAGACGCTGATATTTTCCGCTGAGGGAAATACCCTCTGCCTGAACAGAGACAGAGACCCTGTTGTTAATGTTTTTCAGAACAAGAACACCATCTGCATGGCCCTGGATATTCTGACACCGCTCAAGTTCCGTTGCAAGCATGGTACCTGGCAGCAGATCTTTTAAAACAGAGGGCAGGGCCCTTAGATCGGCGTGAAGATTGAATCGGCCGTTGAAATCGTAGTCAGACCCGAGAAGATCAACATCCAGGGTTCCCTTATGGATAATTGAATTTTGAATATTTCCCCGGGTTGTTTCAGTAGAAAGAATTCCATTTTTAATTTTAACATTGCCCTTGAGGTTGTCTGCAACCAGACCGGTCTGAGGAATATTGACCCTGCCCTGGCTCACCTTTGCGCTGATCATCATTTTGTGGGCATTGAACAGATCCTTTAAATTCTTTCCTGAAAAAGAGACCACCAGGTCAGAAACCCTTCCCTTGGGAATAATATCAAATATGGACCGGCATATGGAGTTGTCTGGAAAAAGGGCGGCCCCCTTTTTTTTAACCTGCCCTATCCTTATGCGGCTGCCGTTAAAGGTCAGCTGGGTGTTTTCACTGGTTTTGGAAAAACAAACAGATCCTGTCATTTCAGGTTCTTTAAGGTCAACCGGGGCAAGTTCTGCTCTTATGCGATCCTTTTCAGCTGTCAGGGATGCTGAAAAACGGCTGGTAATTATTTTTTCTGTGTTGGTTGCTGTGACTGAAAGGGATCGGCCCTTTGCAGAAAATCTTAACATACCTGAGTCTGCCCCGTCATCGTCTGCCCCGTTGTCTGCTCCGTAATCTGAGTATACAAATTCACCGCTGAAATCCTTGATCCAGAGGGAATCAATGGATTCAGGTAACGGCAGATCCTTTTGCTCAGAACAATTTAGAGTCAGTTTTTCTGTATTGAGAAACCCTGAAATCTGTCTATCCCGGGGTGATACAGAAAGGGTCATGCGCAGATTTTTTAAAAAAGAATTGCTGAAATTTTGGATGTCTACAGATAAATCTTTCTGGGAAACGGGGATATGGTCAAACAGCCGGGAGGGAAAGTCAGGCAAAAAAAATGAATCTGACATCATATTAAAGGCTTTAATGGAGATTTTATGTATATTTATTCTGCCTTTCATCAGATCCAGACGATCCGGATAGATCCTGGCCTGATGCATTTTTACAGTGATGTTCTTTTCCAGGGTTATCCCCAGGGTTTTTATTTCCAAATACGGGTGCGGAAAAATGCTGACCTGGATACGGCCCAGGGATATATTCTGGTGGGGAAAAAAATGGTCAAGTATCCTTTTTTTGACATAAGGGGTGTTGACAATCAAAAAAGAGGACACAAACAGCCATATCAGACATAAAAAAAGCAGAAGAACCAGGGAGGCAGATGTCCTGTTTAAATATTTTAGGGTCAATGGCATTTTGGCTTTCAATGCTCCGGCAAAAAGATCAGCTTGAAGCGCTTTTACTGGATATCATTTTTTTCTATGGAAGGGCAGGGTTACCATGAAAACCCTTTGCTCTCAGCAAGTTTGATAAAATCACCCATAATCAGTGTGGTTTCATCTAAAAGAAAATCCGGTGTTTCCCTTTCTTTTTTCTGGTTTTCCAGTTCTTCAATGGTGTGGATCTCATCAAGGTGTCTTTTTTTCAATCTTTTGTTTTCAATGGCAAGTTCTTTTTGCTCATGCTGATCTTTCTGCTGTTTTCGTTTGTCCTCATTTAAAGACCAGCTTTTAATGGTATACAATTCATGGGTCAGGGCGAATTTTTTCTGGAGGTATACAAAGTCCGGGTTATTTTTTTTACGCTGGTCGTGATTTTTCTGCAGTTCTGTTACAATCGGGTCAAGTTTCCTGTAGGGCTTAAAAAAAGCCGGGGTTGTCCTGTCCCAGGGCAGGGCGCCTTTTAATGAGCTTTCTCCTGTTTCTTTGCTGTTGTAGACATGGGGGTATTCTATATGGGGCTCAACTCCGTAATTCTGGGTGCTTTCTCCTGAAACCCTGTAAAATTTGGCACTGGTGATTTTAAGCTGTCCATTGGAAATGGGCTGAAGTCCCTGTACGGTTCCTTTTCCAAAGGTCCTGGAACCTACAACAATGCCGCGGTTGTAGTCTTTGACAGCCCCGGCAAAGATTTCAGACGCAGAAGCACTCATGCGGTTGATCATCACAACAAGGGGGCCGCTGTATACAATTCTGGGATCAGGATCTTTAAGTCTGGAAATATATCCGCTGCGGTCTCTGATCTGAACAACAGGTCCGGATTTGATAAAAAGACCGGCAAGGAGATTGACTTCCTGAAGGGAGCCTCCGCCGTTGTTTCTCACATCAACGATGAGTCCGTCAATATTTTCGTCTTCCAGTTCATCTATCAGAGCACGGACGTCATTGGTGGTGCTTTTATAATTTTTTTCCCCGGCCTGCATTGCATGGAAATCCAGATAAAAGGCAGGAATTTCAATGATGCCGATTTTATAGGGTTTGTCTTTGCCCGGAACAGTTACCAGGCTTTTTTGGGCAGCCTGCTCTTCAAGTTTTACTTTATCCCTTTTAATGGAAACAGTTTTTGAATTGTGAAGGCCTTTTTTGTCTGCAGGAATAATTGAAAGCCTTACAAAGGTGTCTTTTGGACCGCGGATCAATCGAACGACTTCATCTATTCTCCAGCCGGTTACATCCTGAATTTTTCCTTTCAGGGTCTGGCCCACGCCAATTATTTTATCCCCCGGGGTCAGTACCTCGGCTTTTTCTGCAGGGCCGGCAGGAATAAGCCGTACCACTTTTGTGTATTCAAAATCGCTTTGAAGTACAGCGCCTATGCCTTCAAGGGAAAGACTCATCAGAATATCAAAGTCTTCTGAAGCCCTTGGCGGAAAATACTGGGTATGGGGGTCAAAGCTTGTGGTGACGGCGTTTATATAGGTCCGGAACACATCCTTTGCATTGGTCTGGGAAAGCCGGTTCAGCCGGCTTGAATAGCGTCTTTTAAGGGTGGTGGTGATTTCTTCATGGCTCAGTTCACCTTCAAGTCTATAGGATAAAAGTGTGTTTTTAAGCTCCCTGCGCCACACCCTGAAGAGATCCTGTTCCTGTGCCGGCCACGGCAGGTCTTCGTGGTTCACCAGAAGAGATTCATCCCGCGTAAAATCAAATTCTTCTTCCCAGTTGCTGACATGGTCAATGAGCCAGACAAACCGCTGGAAGGATCGCTTAAGATAAAGATTAAACAAATCAAACCCTGGGGCAAGGTTTCCTGTTTTAAGGGTATCGTCCAGTATGTATTTTATTTTTTCGGTTTTTTTTATGTCTTTCTGGGTAAACAAATGTTTTGACGGGTCAAGGATGTCAAGATAATGGTCAAGTATTTCAGAGGAGAGAAAGTCATCCAGTTTTTTTTCCGAGTAGTGGTAGTTCTCAAGGGATTTAATAATACTGATGCAAATTGATTTGTCCTTTGACTCCGGTGCCAGTTTTTCAGCTGGATCAAAGGAGAGGGGCCTTTCCTGTTCTGTCTCCGGGCTCCTGGTTGTTTTGATATCTGCTGTTGTCAGTGAAATGGCAATGATCAAAAGTGTGATAAATCCCAATGCACCTGCGAAAAATAGTTTTCTATCCATAAGTGATGTTTTTCCTTGCTGCATTTAAATTAAGTGGTCTGAGTCTTTGTTGACAAATCTGTTTTTGTGTTGCCGGTATCAATAGGGGGATTAAAAAGGCTGTCGGGGGTTTCAAGGCTTATACGCCCGATTTTCCCGGACCTTAACTCCTTAATCAGAATCTGGGCTGCTTTCTGAAAATCAAGCACACCGCCTTTTTTAAGGCACCCCCTGGCACTCCCGATTTTTTCCAGCAATGTAATCCCGTTGTCAAACAGGAAATCTTTTATTCTGTATCTTTTTGCTAAAAGAAGAGGGTATTTTTTTGCAAGAAGTTCTGCTGTATAACAGGCAATATCTGTATAATCAACTGCCGTGTCTGAGATGGCCCCGCTGACGGCAAGTATACAGGCTTTGGTCTGATTGTCCAGTACAGGCCATAAAATCCCGGGGGTATCGTAAATATCCATTCTGTTTTTCAGCCCTGTTCTCTGCTGCTGCCTTGTGATGGCAGGGGTATTTCCTGTTTTGGCAATTTTCTTTCCGGCAAGGCTGTTGATCAAAGTAGATTTCCCCGTATTGGGGATACCCACAACCATTACCCGGGTTCTTCTGCTTTTCTTTTTTATTTTTTTCAGGCAGAAATCAGCGGCCTTCCAGGCCTCAGCCCCTTTTGTCCCGGTTAATACAACGGCGCTTTCCCCGGTTTGATCTGCAAAATAATCAAGCCATTTTTTTGTGATTTCTGGATCTGCAAGGTCTTGTTTATTGAGAATTTTTATGCGGTGAACATTGCTGCATATTTTTTTGAGAATGGGATTTGAGCTGGAGTCAGGAAGCCTTGCATCTAGAATTTCCATGACAAGATCAACTTTTAAAACCGCTTTTTTAAGAAACGCTTCTGTTTCCTGCATATGCCCGGGGAACCATTGAATATCCATGGAATCAGTGTTTGCTCCGTTTTTTTCTCTGTTTAATTTCTTTTTTCAGCCGTTTAATTTTTTTTTGTCTGCTTCCCTGATTTCATTTTTTCCAGGCTCTGTTTTATTCTCCGGGGTTTTTAGAATTCCTGATGAATTATTTCTTGGGATGCCTGTTGTCTTGATTTTTGTAATGTCTTTTGTCTTGTTTTCTGTAATGTCTTTTGTCTTGTTTTCTGTAATGTCTGCTGTCTTGATTTCTGTAATGTCTGCTGTCTTGTTTTTTGCTTGCTTTGTTTTTCTGTGTTTAGACGTATTCCCTGTTCTTAAAGAAAGCGCTTTTGAATCTTTGCTGGTTGATTGTGATCTACTGGTTTCTGTTAATTCCTCTGTAGATGTAAAATAGAAATACGTAAAAAGGATGCCCCCGGCGGCACTGCCGGCAAACCCGCCTGCTGCAGTAAGACAGATCAGATCAAATGCGGATTTGTCATAAACAAAGCCGTAAAGCCCGCCGGCACAGATGCCTGTTAGAAATAAAATAAGTGCTGTGATATACATGGTTTCAAATATAGCATACTCTCTGCCAAGTATAAATAATAAAAAAAAGCATATTCATGTATTAGACCCAGGGCCTGGAGGAAAAGGGGTGAATGCCTTTTGTTTTATTCACTGCTGTGTCTGCTCTGCATGGCCCTTATAGCTGCAGACAACGCCAGGACCCGAGGTAATGTTTTGGCAGCACACTTAAAGTATGGCCTGTCAGTGCAGCCAGGGTATGCCCTGTCAGCTCAGACAAGGTATGTCTTGACAGCTGCATTTGTATTTGAGAGTATTTTTTATAACCGGTATGGCCGGACCATGATCATCGATCCGGCCACAACAAAGAATGAAACAGGAGAGTGCCGCCCCCAGCGGTTCCTGTCAGGAACGGGAAGGTCTGAGGACTTTTTGCCCTGCCAGGCTGAAAATCAAAAACTGCGGTCACTGATCCTCAACGGTGGAATAATATTAAGACACAAAGGAAATTTTTTCTATGAAAAAATTGGTTGTAATTGTTTTTTCAGCAGTTTTATTGTTTTTATGTGTACAGACATTGCATGCCGACATTGCAGATAAAAACAAATTAATGCCGGTATCGCTTCCTTCCCTGGCACACAGTGTAAGGTTTTCCCATCCTGTTTATTTCTGCGGTTCAAAAGTTCCCCTTGAGGTCCAGGATGTCCGGGAACGTCTTGAAAAGGAAATGCTTTTGGCCCTGTGGGACAGGGCTCAGGTTTTATTATGGATCAAAAGATCCACAAAATATTTTTTACATATGGAAAATATTTTGAAATCCAATGGCCTTCCTGAAGATTTAAAATATGTATCGGTTATTGAAAGCGGTCTAAGGCCCCACGCAGGATCTGCCAGAGGCGCTGTGGGGTTCTGGCAGTTTTTAAGATCCACAGGCCGTCAATACGGCCTGAAGGTGAATTCAAAATTTGATGACAGACGGAATCTCTTTTTGTCAACAGAGGCGGCTTGCCAGTATTTTAAAATGCTTTATCAGAAATTCAATGACTGGCCCCTGGCCCTGGCTGCCTATAACATGGGTGAGCAGAGTCTTGCCAGTGAAATTGAGCTTCAGAATACAAATGATTATTATTTTCTTTATCTGTCTCTTGAAACCCAGAGATACGTATTAAAGGCAGTTGCCGCCAAACTTATCATGGAGAATCCCCAAAAATACGGGTTTGTCTTTTTAAAGGAGGATTATTATCCTCTGCTGGAATTTGACCGGGTAAAAATCAATTCGCCAGCCCTTATCCCTGTTACCGTGATTGCCCAATCCGCCCAGACCAGTTTTAAAATGATCAAGGATATGAATCCTGAAATAAGGGGCGCATACCTTGCAGAAGGGAAAAATACCATTATGGTACCCAGGGGAAGCGCAAAATTGTTTAAAAAGAAATTTTCATCGCTTCTGAAAAAGTGGCGTGGCAGTCATGGTAAAAAATTTCACCTGGTCAGGAAAGGGGACAGCCTTACCGCAATAGCCAGAAGATACAAAGTGTCTTTGGCATCACTTCTGATGTGGAACAATCTGTCCATTAAAAGCCGAATTTATCCAGGAGACAGGATATTGGTAAGCAGGGAATAACGCTTTTCCTTCTTTAAAAGCAAGGGGCTTCAGTCGTTCTTATGGGGTTTTTCCGTTCTGTTCCTGTTTTTTTGGCTTCTGCTGTTTTTTGTAGCAGCATTCGTCCTGTCTGACATGGGTTTCAACCCATTTTCCCTGGTGTATTTCTCAGAGATGCACAGGGCAGAGCAGGTAAAGAGAAAATCTGTCAACTGGGGAACAGATATTTTCTGATTAAACCCGCCAAGATGGGGACCGGTATTTATGGTGATTTCTTTTTTCCCTTTTTTTAAAACAGCAATTGTTTCCCTGTTAAATCCCCGTTCCATCAGAAAATTTTCAAATGTCTCCTGATCCATATTGTTTTGATCGTTTATTCTTAATACCTCCTCCATATGGTCGTCAATACCCATTTTTTCAATGAGTGCGTCCATGAATGCGCTGGAAATTTCAGGGAGCTGCCCCGTATGCCCTCCTGTGAATCCTTTGAAATAGGCTTTTACAGTGGTGTCAATGATCTGGGTGAACAGGGCTTTGTCAAATAATGCAGTGGCGTTTACAGGCTGGCCGATCTGATTTTTTCCCCTTAATTCTGGAGAAAGATTTCTAAAGTAGCTGCCCGCCACCAGTACCAGACTCAGGATATGGGATCCCAGATAATGGCCTCTTTTTTTATGGGTTTTTAATAATTCAAAGTGTTCAAAATCCCGCAGTCCCGAAGCGGCAAAATTGGGATATCTGCTGGATTCAAGCCACCTGTCCAGCCTCCCTCCCTGTTCCCAGCGGTATACGCCGAGATCATGACGTCTGTTCTGCTGTACCCGGTTGTGAAACAGGGGAATGGGTGAGGTATGAACAACGCCAAGGGATGTGCAGCGGCCCAGAAGCCATGCATTCAGATTCATGATTTTTACCAGCTCTTTTTTTGACAGGGCTGAGGCCTTTTCATTGGGATATTTGAAATAGTTTTTATCAGCAGTAAATGCAATGACAAAAATATCCCCCTGGTGAGTGGGATTCAACCCCAGTTTTTCTGGCATTTCCTTGAGTTTAAAAAGGGATGATGTATCTGATCTGAGTGGAACAGGGATATCAAATTCAACTTCTTTGTCTTGAAAGGCAGCGCTGAGAAAATCCATCCACCCTGTTTCAAGGGTCAGGGCAAAGGGAGAGGCTTTTTGTTTTACAAATTTTATAACTCCGGTTCTGTTTTCCAGGGTTTCACCGGCAAGGCTTCTTCCAAACCATTTCATTCTTCTGATATTTCGGATTTTCAGTTTTTTAGCAAGGGTTTCAAAGGAGGTCAGGGTAAAGCAGGTTTCCGGTTCAGGTTCACAGGGAAAGGAAGGACTGTTAAGGGGCAGGGTGCCAAGAGTTTCTGCAATAGCCCTGTGGCGGTTTTTGCTGCTCTTTACCAGCATGGTCTGAAGGGTGGGGATGATCTGGTGTGACAATGGGTTTCTGTTTAAACGGACCAGGGACACCATTGCTTTGCAGGCTTCCCTGTAAAGAAAAAGGGCCTGTTTTTCTGAGTCAAAACGGGTGGACGTAAGGATTGAGGCAAGGGCGTCTATGGTAAGTTCAGTTGCAGATTCAGGGGCTTTTTCAATATCTGCCCGAATGGTCTTTACACTGAGGTATGATGCCGTAAAATCAAGTTTCCTGTTTATAAGACGGGTTTCAGTATCTGTTTTTGAGGTGTTAGACATTTCCGAGCTATCTGAGGTCATGTTCGAGTAAGGGCCTGTGTTTTCAAGTTGAGGGGTTACTGCTTAAGGTCTTTTTCAGAAATTTCACCGGGCCTTGTATCTTTTAAAAGGGGCGTTTCTATTATTTTATCTTTGGTATCCAGATTTTTTATGCCTTTGCTGTTTTTCTGGACAGCTGAAATTTCAGAAGATAATTTTTTAAGTCCGGCATTGAGCCGGGACTGGATTTCCTTGATCTCCTTATCTATATATGCTTTGTCAACTCTGGTTATTTCAAGGGTATTGAGCTTTTTTTCCACAAGGCTGATTTCCTTTAAGGTTTCGGCCGTCTCTTTTCTGTATTTTTCCAGGTCATTTTCAAGGACCGAAATTTGGTCCATCTCCTTTTGAACTGAGTTTTTGATTTTTGCCAGAAGGGATGTCTCAATTTTTTCTGTGCGTGTGCTGACAAGCGCGTTAACCGCTTTTATTTCTTTTTCAAGCCGCTGTGTTGTATCCTTTATAATGCCGATGGTTTCATTATTGGTTCTGTCCAGGAGATTAAGGGCTGTTTTGTATTGTTTTGTATTGTTGTCCACCCGCTGAACAATGGTTTCAAGGGTTTTATCTATTTTTTCTGCGTCTGCTTTTTTTGAAAAAAGCGCTGCACTGTCTGCTTCAATTCCGGTGATGCGCTTTTCAATGTCAGGCAGCCGGGTTTTAAGAAGATGCTGGATTTCGGCAAGGTCGACGTTCATTGCATTGATTTTATCCTCAAGTTCCGTGGTAATGGATTCAACCTTGCTATGTTCTGTATCCTGGACATTGACCATTCTTTCCTTGATATCCATATAGGAGAAAAAGAGAACTGCGCCGATAAGGCAGGGAAGGATGACAGAGATAATGGTAACCCGGTTGCCGAGTTTTTCGATTTTAAGGCCGTTGATTTCTTCCCGGTACATGGAACCCCCCAGGTCGTCCTCTTTGTCTGATAGGTCCTGATCAATGGTAAGATCTTTCAGCCTTGACTCTTTTTTTTTCTGTGACATATGTTATTCCCATTCAATGGTTCCCGGGGGTTTGGATGTGATGTCATATACAACCCGGTTGACACCATCTACTTCATTGATGATACGATTGGAAATCCGGGCAAGCAGGTCATGGGGAATCCTTGCCCAGTCAGCTGTCATGGCATCTTTGCTGGTGACGGCCCTTATGGCAATACAGTTGTCATAGGTCCTTTTATCTCCCATAACGCCCACACTTTTAACAGGGAGGAGAACGGCAAAGGACTGCCAGAGTTTTTTATAGTATCCAGCTTTTTTTATTTCGGTGATGAGCAGGGAATCCGCTTCCCTGAGTATGAAGATGCGCTCCGGTGTCACCACGCCCATGATCCTTATGGCCAGTCCAGGGCCGGGGAAAGGCTGGCGCCAGACCAGGTCTTCATTTAACCCCAGTTCAAGGCCGAGTTTTCTGACTTCATCCTTGAAAAGAAGCTGCAGAGGCTCAATAAGCTTTAATTTCATTTTTTCAGGCAGCCCCCCGACATTATGGTGGGATTTTATAATGGAGGTGGGTCCGCCAAACGCTGATTTGGACTCAATGATATCCGGATACAGGGTTCCCTGCCCGAGAAAGGCAGCCCCTTCAATTTTTGAGGCTTCCTCGTCAAACACCTCGATAAAGGTATTTCCGATTTTTTTTCTTTTTTCCTCAGGGTCTGTGATATTGTTCAGGGCATCAAGGAATTTTCTCTGTGCATCCACAAATTTGATATTCATATCCAGGTTTTTCAACAGGCTTTTTTCAAGGCTTTGTTTTTCGTTTTTTCTTAAAACCCCGTTGTCAACAAATATGCAGTAGAGATTTTTACCAATGGCCCTGTGGATGAGCATGGCAGCCACAGAGGAGTCCACCCCTCCGGAAAGGCCCATGATTACTTTTTTATCCTGAACCGCCTGCTTGATCTGGTCAATGGCATTGCTGGCAAAGGATTCCATTGTCCAGTTTTTTCTGCACTGGCATACATCACTGAGAAAATTTTTGATCATTTCCCGGCCGTTTTCAGTGTGCTCAACTTCCGGGTGGAACTGAAGTCCGAAAAACTGGTTTTTAAAATCAGCTATAGCTGCAATTTCCGTGTTTTCAGTGGAAGCTGTGGCTTCAAATCCATCAGGAAGGGTTAATGTAGAATCGCCGTGGCTCATCCAGCAGTGAAGTCTGTTTTCCATGCCTTTAAATAAAAGTGTTTTATTTTTTATTTGCAGATCTGCAAACCCATATTCCCGTTTGTCTGATCTTTCTATGGTACCGCCAAGGGCGTGGACCATGAACTGCATGCCGTAGCAGATTCCCAGGATGGGTATGCCAAGGATGAATATGTCTGTATGGATTGACGGGCTGTTTTTTTCGTATATACTTGACGGGCCACCTGACAGAATAATGCCTTCAGGGTTCATTTTTTTAATTGTGTTCAGGTCAATACCTGCGGGCTCCACCTGGCAGTAAATTTCATTTTCCCTGACACGTCTTGCTATGAGCTGGTTAAATTGTGATCCGAAATCAATGATAAGTATCATTTCAGTAAAAAGCCTTTTAAAAAGTTTATTTTGAAATTTCTGAGTTCAGGGTCTCTGCATGAGGGTTCTTTTGTTATGATTTATGGAGATAAAGCGTAAATTTACACTATATATACTTTTTTTAGGGGCATCCTTCATAAGTACTTTACACTTTCTGAAACCATTCCTTAATTTAAAGGTGGTTTTACTGAAAAAGTGTAAAGTACTTTTATGCTGATATGAAGGATGCCTTTTTAGGGGTAAAAAATCAAGTTGTTTTTCATGAGATGATTGCTAAATCATTCATATTGTGCTTTTATATCGGGGTGGAACAATAGGCTGGCGGCAATGGGCGGCAGACTCACAGCAAAAAAAAACGCTTATACTCGATCATCAAGTTTTTTGAATACCGCCGCCCCGAGCGGTTGCCTGTCAGGAACATTGAGAACCAAAGGAGATCAGA
>JAYEJJ010000178.1:0-13771 GCA_034660495.1 Thermodesulfobacteriota bacterium
ATATCAATTCCGAAAAAAGTATGCAGACACCGAAGTATGTTTGATGACATAGAACTGGTGAAAGGAATAATGAAAGAAAGCAAGACATAGGCAAACCATTTACTGCGCAAATTACCAAGTTTGCTGGATGAAAATTCATCTTGAAGCGGTTCCAGGATATTACGTAAAATAAACATAAAATTTCACTCCTTTTAGGGTTTAATTTCAGCAGGTTATATGCTATGTTTTATACCATAAAAAGGAGCTGCTTGCAAGCGATAAATTAATATAACTTATTGAATTAACAACACATATTGGCATGAAATTTGAAAAGCAATTTTCATGCCAATTGGTATTTTTTAAAAAAAATGAACTGCTTACGAGATCTGAAAATTTACGCAAAAACGGTGAAACTTCAGTTAAGAATAAACCTATACTCTGCCCTGCCGGTCCATGGTGAAATGCAATGCCAGGTGTTCAGACAGTCTCTCTGTTTAAGGACACATTTTAGCAGCGGTTCTGATTGTTTGCCTGGCAGAACAGACATTTCTTCAGCGGGTTTACTGACCGTATACTCGTATGTTCAGATATCTGAACCAGGCATTGATTCAAAAATAGAATCATTAAAACAGGCGGCCTAAATTGTACAAAAACTTAAATCGAATTGAAAAATTAGTCTTTGATGCCTGCTCGGTCATTCTTGTTCTGTTCTACTCCTATTCGGCCATTCTTCAGCCGGCATCCACAGAATACCATCGGGGCATATATGTCATTATCACCTATGTCCTTATATTTTTACTTTATAAATCCAAAACCAAAATCATGCGGATTGTTGACTATATTCTCCTGGTGGCGTCAATTTTCTGCATAGGATACTGGATTTTAAACTTTGAGGCCATTAATTACCACACCGGTGCAGAAACCCCTTTTGACATGGCCGTGGCCATGGTCGGTGTGCTCATCGGAATTGAACTGGCCCGGCGGGTGGTGGGCAATGTATTTGTGTTTATCGGTGTTCTCATGCTGATATACGGCGTTTACGGCTACAAAGCGCCGGATCTGGTTTCCCATGCCGGCGCACCTTTTAATGAGATGTGCACCAGTATTTTCTACAAAAGCGACGGGGTTTTTGGCATTATGGCCAATGTACTGGCCACCTATGTTATTTTATTTGTCCTGTTCGGCGCATTTCTGGAAAAATGCGGTGCCCAGCGGTTTTTCATCGACTGGCCCCTGGCCGCTGTGGGGCATAAAATAGGGGGACCGGCCAAGGTCTCTGTTATTGCCAGCGGGCTTTTCGGCTCCATTTCCGGCAGTGTAATCGCCAATACCGTATCCACCGGGGCTTTTACCATTCCCATGATGAAAAAAGCGGGGTTCCGGCCCCATGTGGCTGGCGGTATTGAGCCGGCCGCATCCATCGGCGGCATGTTCATGCCGCCCATCATGGGGGCCGGCGGATTCATCATGGCCGAGCTTACCGGTCTGCCCTGTTCCAGGATCATGCTGGTGGCCATTTTCCCGGCGTTAATGTATTTTTCTCGGTATTTGTTATGGTGCATTATGAAGCCAAGCGATTCAATATTGTCGGAGAAAAATCAAAACACAGCGCCATGGAGATTCTTAAAAAAGAATGGTTCTATATCATCCCCCTGGCGCTCATCACAGTGTTGATGCTCTATGGATACTCCCCTGGTTATTCTGCCATTTCCGGTCTTATCTCCTGCATTGTCATCAGCTGGTTCAGAAAAGACACCCGCATCGGACTGAAAGAATTTGTAGAAGCCTCCCGTGATGGAACGGAAAACAGCCTGAAGATCGGGGCCACAGTAGGGGTTATTGGTATTATCATCGGTGTTCTTACCTTTTCCGGCCTGGTGCTCACCTTTGCCGACATCATGATTGAGCTGGCCGGGGGATCTCTGGTCCTGACCATACTGCTCATTGCCCTGGCATCCCTGGTGCTCGGCATGGGGGTTCCTGTTACCGCAGCCTACCTGATCACAGCGGTTGTGGCAGTTCCCGCACTGACCTGCCTGGGTGTCAATCAGATTGCCGCCCACATGATTGTATACTGGCTGTCCCAGGATTCCAATATCACGCCTCCGGTGTGTATCGCGGCCTTTGCCGGGGCCACCATTGCCAAGGCCAATATGTGGAAAACCGCGTTTACGTCTTTTAAATTTGCCAAATTCCTCTACCTGGGACCCTTTCTCTTTGGTTATGTCCCGGGTTTTTCCCTGGGCGGCTCTCCTGCGGATATTGTCAAAGCCTTTATTTTCATAATAATCGGTACCTACGCCTATGCATGGTTCCTCAGCTTTATCTGGGTGGACCATCTGAAAAACCTGGTCGGCAAAATAAAGGCCTAAAGGTATCCTGTCAAACCCGTGACATCTCATGGGTTTAACACTTTAACAAAACCGAAAAAAATGAGAAAAAAATGAACCTGCCCGACATCAATATCAGCAATATTCTTTATCCCACGGATCTATCGGAAAACGCCAGGTATGCCTTTGCCTATGCCGTCAGCCTTGCCGATATGTACCAGGCCAAAATAACCATTCTCCACGTCATGCCTGAAGAACAGAAACTACTGGAAATCAATGTTTCCGGCTATATTAAACCAGACAAATGAGATGAAATCAAAAAATCCCATTTCCAGCAGACCAGAGAATCTTTGATCGGCAAACAGCGTGACCATTTACTGATCCGCAAAGTGCTGGATCATTTTTCAGAAAATGCCTTTAACGGCAGAGAACTTGACCCGATCCACGAAATCATAATTGAGCGGGGAAATCCAGTCAGGGAAATTTTAAGGCAGTCTGAAAAACAGCACTGTGATCTGGTAATCATGGGCAGCCGGGGGCATTCCACCTTGGCAGATGTCATGATGGGAAGTATTACCAAGCGGGTTTTAAGACGGTCAAAAATCCCGGTTCTGATGGTCCGCCTGCCTGAAGAAGAAAGCCGTCAGTAAAAAGCCTTCAGCCTTCAGTAACAGGCAATCAGTAAAATGACAGTTTTCCTTTTTTTGATAGCTGATGACTGATGACTGATAGCTGATGACTGATGACTGATGACTGACGGCTGATTACTGATGGCTGACAGCTTAAAGTATATCAGCAGGCCAGAAGAAGAACGGCTGACATCGAGGCAATGGAAAAAGCGTGGAAAACACAATGGTGGCTGCTGCCAGATCCGTGTCACTGTTCATCTGGGAGGGTCAACAACCCCTCGGCTAAAGACCGAGGGGCTTACAAGGGAACTTGTAAGCCCGGTTGATTAGCCTAAGTCTTAACTGACTACGTTACTTTGGAATATATAGTCATCCCAAGGTACTCCACACGCCAAGGGCTCTGAGGTCAGTGTTTAAACATCTTTGAGGGTAGGAGAAGTGATGCTGATATTGTAAACCCATTGTAACATTGGCAAAGTGGATCACTGGTTTTTAGGATTCCAGGACAGAGCCTGAGAGTTTCTGTCACAAAATTCTAAGCCTTCAACCGAAGGCAAGTTGACAAAAGACCTATGCTGTTGCTCTCGATTAAGTGCTTTTCAAAAACGCATAGGCTGAAAAGCACATCATAATCCGTCAATTCATTCTTTTTTCCCTTTTTCATCTGTTTATTTTTCCAGAACAATCATTCTTTTTTGTGCTGGATTGCCGGCATGGGGGAGGCCCTGCATGGGAAGAGCGCTGAAAGAAAAACTTGAACAGATTTATTCGACATACAATAAAAAAGAGTATATTAATCCTGACCCCCTGCTGTTTCTTTACAACTACAGACAAAAAAAGGACAGGGAAATTGCCGCTCTGATCGCAGCCTGTTTTGCCTATGGACAGGTTGCCCAGATAATGAAAACCGTCGGCTCCATCCTTGAAACCCTTGCCCCTTCCCCGTTTGACTATATTTTAAATGAAACAGAAAAAAAAATTGTTGGGGATTTTAAGGGATTTAAATACAGATTTGCAAAAGACCACCATTTAACCGCCCTTTTACTGGGAATTAAAACCACCTTAACCGGGTTTTCATCCCTTGAAGACTGCTTCTGCTCACAGATGACCCCGGACAGAAACACTGTGCAGTCAGGGCTTGAGGCATTATTTCACCATATAAACCCAAACAGGGCATGCGGACACCTTATGGCTGATCCCTGTGAAAAAAGCGCCTGCAAACGGAGCCACCTGTTTCTCAGATGGATGGTGAGAAAAGACAGGGTTGATCCCGGCGGATGGAAAATGATCCGCCCGGCACAGCTGATTGTCCCCCTGGATACCCACATGTATAAAACCGGGATACTGCTTGGATTTACAGATCGAAAAGGGCAGGATATAAAAACCGCCCGTGACATCACCCATGGATTCAGCAGACTCATTCCTGAAGATCCTGTAAAATATGATTTCTGTCTTACCCGGTTCGGCATCAGAAAAGGGCTGGACATGGACAAATTAAAAAAAAACCTTCTATCCCGGGGCATAGTATGACCGATAATGGATATTGCCTGCCTCTGCTGAAACACGGCAGACTTATAAAACGGTACAAAAGATTCCTTGCTGATATTGAACTGGAAACAGGAGGAATGGTTACAGCCCACTGCCCCAACTCCGGTTCAATGAAAGGATGTGCTGTCCCGGGCGCACCGGTCTGGATATCAGAAAGCACCAATCCTGCCCGAAAACTCAAATACACCTGGGAACTGATACAAATGCCGGAATCCATGATCGGCATAAACACCCAGGTACCCAACAAACTGGTAAAACAGGCCATTGAACAGGGAATAATACAGGAACTGGCAGAATATAAAAAGGTAACATCTGAAGTAAAAACCAGCAGTCATACGCGTCTTGACCTGCTACTGGAAAAAGACAACGGTGAAAAATGTTATGTTGAAATAAAAAACTGCACCCTGGTGGAAGAGGGAACAGCCATGTTCCCTGATGCAGTGACCACACGGGGACAAAAACATCTGGAAGAACTTCAGCATCTGACTTGTCTCGGACACAGGGCTGTTATTTTTTACTTGATCCAGCGCATGGATGCCCGCGAGTTTAAACCAGCCAGCCGTATTGACCCGGCCTATGCGGAAAAGCTGAAAACAGCCGTGCAAAACAAAGTGGAGGTTATTACACGGGACACAGTGATTGACACCTTTGAAATTAAAATAGGAAAATCCATTCCTGTGATATTGTAACTCAATCATCAAGTTTTTTGAACAGCACCGCCCCCAGAGATTGCCTGTCAGGAACATTGATTTGTTTTGTAAGATATTGTATGATTTATTTTTATACACCCCCATGTCCTGGCGGACACAACAAAGCATGAAAGCTGTTAGCTGAGTACTGATGGCTGATGGCTTTCATATAAAACCAGCCACGATGCACAGCATCACAGCAAAAAGATGCACAGCATCACAGCAAAAAATGGAGAAAAAACCCATATGCTGACAAACCAGATTTTCAGGCCTGATCAATCCAGCACTGTTACCTGTCCGTATTCTTTGTCTTCTGTTGAGGCTGGATTCCCATCCCCGGCTGAAGATTACGTGGAAGGACGGCTGGATTTGAACCAGCACCTGATAAAACACCCGGCTGCCACATTTTTTGTCAGGGTCAGCGGCGACTCTATGATCAATGCTGGCATATATCCAGGTGATATTTTAATTGTGGACCGGTCCCTGGAAGCGGCAGACAAAAAAATTGTCATTGCTGTGATTGACGGAGAGCTTACTGTTAAACGTCTGAAATACAGAAAAAATCATATTTTTCTTGAGCCTGAAAATGATCTGTATCTCCCCATTGCCATAACCCAAGAAATGTCCTTTGACATATGGGGCGTGGTTACCAATGTGATTCACAAGGTATGAGTGATGACTGTTTTTGCCCTGGCAGACTGCAATAATTTTTATGTCTCATGTGAACGGGTTTTTAGACCGGATCTTGATGGACGGCCTGTGATTGTTCTGTCCAACAACGACGGATGTGCGGTGGCCCGGTCCAATGAGGCAAAGGCCCTTGGCATCAAAATGGGCGAGCCTTTTTTTAAAATCAGAGATAAGGTAAGAGCCCATGATGTGGCTGTTTTTTCATCCAACTACGCCCTGTACGGGGATATGTCCTCCCGGGTCATGCAGACCCTGTCCATGTTTTCCCCGGCCATTGAAATCTACTCCCTGGACGAGGCCTTTCTGGACCTGGGCGGGGCTGCCCGGACCGGACTTACAGCCTGTGCCGAAAAAATCAAAACCAGAGTCAGAAAAGACACAGGGATTCCTGTGTCCATAGGCATTGCAGCAACCAAAACCCTTGCAAAAATCGCCAGCAAAATTGCCAAAAAAGTCCCGAAAACCTGCGGTGTCCTTGATCTTACCCCAGTTCAACACCAGGACAGGGCCCTTGAAATGACACCTGTGGGAGCGGTTTGGGGAATCGGGAAAAAGTATGGGGCATGGTTAACCCTCAGAGGCATTAAAACCGCCCTTGATTTAAAACAGGCAGATACTACAATGCTGCAGAAAAAAATGGGAATCAACGGCATCAGAACCCAAAAGGAACTCCAGGGGCAATCCTGTTATGCCCTGACCGAAACACCGCCGGCATGCCGGTCTGTATCCGTATCCCGGTCTTTTAAAACCCCTGTCACAAACCTTGAGGATTTATCCTGGGCCCTGTCCCTTTATATTACAAGGGGCGGTGAAAAATTAAGAAAAAAAAACAGCTTTGCCCAGGCCATTACTGTTTATGTAACCACCAGCCGATTCAAACAATCCGATTTTTACTACAATGCCCTTACAGAAAAATTTTCTGTGGCAGAAAACAGCACCCCTGTATTGATTAAAAAAGGAAAATCCATTTTAAAAAAAATTTTCAGGGAAAACAAAGCATACACAAAAACCGGGGTGATTTTTTCAGACCTTAAGAAAAAAGGAAATATTCAGCAGGATCTCTTTGATGCCTCAGATAAACCCCGCATGGAAAAGCTCATGCAGGCCATGGACAAAATAAACGCCCAAATGGGCAGAAACATGGTTCAACCGGCAGCCCTGGGACCCGGCAGACACCACCGCTGGCAGACCGCATTTGAATACCGTTCTCCGGCCTATACAACAAGATGGGATGAATTGTTAAGGGTGTGATCATTGTATCATTCCCTGTGCCACCGAACAAAAGTGTTTCCATGACACAAATGTATCATGGCTGACAGCAGAACAACGCTTACACTCGATCATCAAGTTTTTTGAATACCGCCGCCCTTCCATAAAAACTTGATAACCGAGTTACAGCAGTCGCAGAATGACAGCTGATCTAATATAAACCACCGTAGGGCGGCCTTGTGTTTTGATCCCGGGCCGCCCACAACACATCATGAAAACCATCCGCTGTCAGTAACCAGCAGGAAAAACCCTGTCATTGTTTACTGAAAGCTGAAAACTGAAGGCTGATGGTTTTCAAAAAAAAAGGAGGCTTTTTATGGCGGAACCATCTGAAATGTACCAGTGTCAGACCACAAACTGCGGTTTTATCTTTAATCCTGACAAAGGGGATAGAAAAGGGAAAATTCCAAAAGGAGTGAAATTTGAAGACCTGCCAGAGGAGTGGAAGTGCCCTGTCTGCGGGGCCAGTCCCAAGTCCTTTAAACCCCTTGGCTGAAGATCCGGCCTGAAGGGGAAAATACTGCTGCCGGCCCTTCCATGCTGCCGGCAGCATGTTTTTTTGTTAATCCTGGGGCGAGAAATCCTCTTTTGCTGCGCCACATACCGGACATTCCCAGTCATCGGGAAGGTTGTCAAAACTGGTGCCGGGATCAACACCATTATCCGGATCACCTGCATCTGGATCATAAACATAACCGCATACATCACATACATACTTTTTCATTTTTAATACTCTCCTTTTTAAAATTTGTTAAAATGCGCTGCCTGATTTGTATCCCAGGGATTTCAAAATCAGTGCAAGGGGACAAAACCCGGTAATTGAAGCCTGGAGCAGGTTTGCTCCCACAAAAGCTGTCAGCCAGAGCCAGTACAGACTATGGAATACAGCAAAAACAACACTTACAAGAATGACACTGCCTGCAAATGCAAAAACCATCCTGTCAATATTCATTTTATCCTCCCAGAAGCTTACCATTGCTGAACAACACAGGATTTTGTATGAAAGACATCTCTATACATTTGGATTCTTTCATAATTTGTTGTGCCCGTCAGGAAATGGCCGTTACAGGAAATACCTGGGTCCGGCTTCCCCTGCTTTACTGAACTCCTTTTAAAAGCAATATATAATCCTTTTAAAAACGAAAATAAACAGAGCAGATTTTATACCAAAGCATTATTATATTTTTTTAAATCCTTTTTACGGCACTTATTTTGCAGTATAACTGAGTTTAAGACAGAAATCAAATTGCTCGATAGTCAAGTTTTTATGTCTGGTTTCTGGAGAACGGGGTCAGCTGGCGTTATCTACCACTGCCGTTGTGAACCCGTTACAACACAGATAATGACACAAACTCAGGCCTGAGCCCTCGCAGGTATAAAAAAGACCTGATCATCGAGTATTATTATCTTTAAATACGTACCTGAATTATACAAAGGAGACATACCATGTACAAACCAGTGGAAATTGCAGACAATATTTTTTCAGTGGGATGCCGGGACTGGGACATCAGAGATTTTCATGGATATTCAACCTACAAGGGAACGTCCTACAATGCCTTTCTGATCCTGGATGAAAAAAAGGTTCTTATCGACACGGTCAAAAAGGAATTTCAAAGCGAACTGCTGAGCAATATCAGTAAAATTATTGATCCGTCAGACATTGACATTGTCATAAGCAACCACACAGAAATGGATCATACCGGGTCCCTGCCCGGGGTCATGCACATCATAGGACAGGACAAACCGGTTTACTGCTCCAAAATGGGGGAAAAAAATCTGAAGAGCCATTTTACGCAGAAACTGAATCTGCAGAGTGTTGAAAACGGCTCAGAGCTGAGTATTGGAAAAAGGACCCTGTCCTTTATGGAAACCAAAATGCTCCACTGGCCGGACAGCATGTTCACCTATGTCAAGGAAGACAAAATTCTCTTCTCCAGTGATGCCTTTGGCCAGCACTACGCCGGCAGTGCCATATTTGACAATGCCCCGGGTGAAGGGATTATGGAACAGGCCGCCAAATACTATGCCAATATTCTGCTACACTTTTCCCCTAAAATCCAGGCGCTTTTAAAAAGCGTAAAGGAGTCGGGCCTTGAAATGGATATGATATGCCCGGACCACGGTGTATTATGGAAAAAGGATATTCCCACCATTATTGAGGCCTACGACCGATGGAGCCTGCAGAAACCCGGCAGAAAAGCCGTTGTTCTCTTTGACACCATGTGGAAAAGTACGGCAAAAATGGCAAAGGAAATTACAAAAGGCGTAGAATCCTGCAATGTCCCTGTAAAATTGATGAACACCCGGTTCTGTCACAGAAGCGATATCATGACGGAAATTCTCGATGCCGGCGGAATTGCTGTGGGTTCCCCCACCCTTAACAACGGGATTTTTCCTGTAATTTCAGATATTCTCACCTATATAAAAGGACTGCGTCCCCAGAACAAGGTGGCAGCCGCATTCGGCTCCTATGGCTGGAGCGGAGAAGCGGTAAAAATTATCAACAAAGAATTTGAAGCCATGAAATTTGACGTCATTGATGAAGGTCTCAGGGTGAAATATGTTCCAGTGCAGGACGATCTTGACAAATGCGTTGCTCTGGGCAGAAAACTGGGTGAAAAAATCATTGAAAACAGCGCAGACTGATCAGGTTTTCAAAAAAACATAAATATAAATGGCACCTCTTTTGCGTTTTAAATAATTAAGTGCCGGAAAAAACAAGGCATATACACAATAAACGGAGGTGCACATGAAACTCAATGAAATAAAAAACAACTATGATATTATAAATTCCCTTGATCTCAATATGACACCGGAAGAAGCCATTGCGCTCCACCTTGAGTGGGGGCCTTTAAGATCCCAGTCCTATTACAATTCCAGGGACAATGAAACCACATATTTTGTTATCAATACATGGAAAAATCCTCCCATACTCAACCTGGTCAGAAGAAAGGGATTTGATTCAGAGGAACTTGGCAGTTTCAGGCTTCCAGAACATCTTGAAGCTGAATTTATGGCAGATACCGGTAAGTTCAAAGGGGTCTATGCCATAGAAGGCAAAGTCAAGGAGTGGGTGAAACAGGAGCTTGAATTCTAAATTTCACCTCAGGAACGAGAACAATAAAAAAGGTCAGCCGGACATTCATTGTCCGACTGACCTTTTTTTTTAGTAATTGGTGGGGAGCAGTTCAAAATGTGCCTGCTTATGGACACAGGCCGGGCATAAGCCGGGGGCTTCGTCTCCCTGGTGGTTATATCCGCAGTTTCTGCACCGCCATGTTACGCTTTTTTCGCGTTTAAACACCCTGTCCTTTTCAATATTCTCCATTAAAGCCAGATATCTGGCCTCATGGTATTTCTCAGCCACAGCAATGGAGTCAAATGCACTGGCAATTTCATCAAACCCTTCTTCTCTGGCTTTAGCAGCAAACTCGGGATACATGGAGGAGTACTCATAATTTTCACCGGCAGCCCCTTCCTTGAGATTTTCCAGTGTGGTTCCAATTTTTCCTGCAGGAAAACCAGCAGTGATCTCCAGTTCTTCTCCTGACTCCAGAAACTTGAACAGCCTTTTGGCATGCTCTTTCTCGTGGTTGGCTGTCTCTTCAAAAATGGTAGAGATCTGAACATATCCTTCTTTTTTTGCCACAGATGCAAAATATGAATATCTGTTACGTGCCTGAGATTCGCCTGCAAAAGCTTTTAATAAATTCTTTTCCGTTTCTGTTCCTTTTAAATTTGCCATTTTTTTCTCCTGATTTTTTTATTTTATTTAAAAATTAAAGGCTTCCCAAAGGTCAAAACCTGCCTTGAATCATACCTTAATTTAAAATTGACGTATCATTTTTTTACAGATTCTGGTTTTTACAGATTCTGGTTTTTACAGATTCTGGCATGTGAAGCTGAGTACAATCATAACCACTCAAGAGGATTAGGCAACCAGTATACCTGAAAGAAAAAAAACTTCAATTTGTTAATCAGGTTTTTAGACCGGATCTTTAAAAAGGCTCTAAAAACCCCTGAACAAACCCGGCTTGATACACAAATGTTTCACACAACAGATCTGTCCCATGAAACAGGACACCTCTTTATGTCCCTGCCTGAATTAAATACAGTACAGCAGCGGATCTCTATATGCAGTTCCTGAAAAAAGTATAAAACAATTGAATCAGCTTATGTATTATGCAATAACAATCATAATGCAGTACAGGAACAAAAAACCAAAAACACGAACCCGGCTGTAATACCTCTGCTGTGGTATAAGGGGCAGAGGATAGACGGCTTTACCTTGTAAGAAGTATTAAAGTCTGCCCCGGCACCCATTACTGCCGGCTTGCCCAGCAGAACAGCCTTGAGATGGGGATGAAGCTGGATGAAAAATACCATGGCATGAACCTGCCCAGTAAAATGAAAATGGGGGTCAGCGGGTGTAAAGTGCAATGCGCGGAAAACTGCATCAAGGACATCTCCCTTTACGGCACCAAAGATGGATGGACCCTTATGGCAGGTGGCATGGGATCTGCGTGACCCAGACTGGCAGATGTGCTGATGGAGGGATTGTTTTCAGAAGACGCAGAAAATGCTGTATCAAAAATAATCGACTATTATAAAAACAACTCCCGTCGGGAGCGTCTTGGATTTATGATAGACAGAATGGGTATTGAGGCGTTTAAGTCTGCAGTATTAGATCATGCCGCCTGACCCTGGCATCAGAATCCATGGATAGTGTTTAAACTCGATTATCACGTTTTTTGAATAGCACCACCCCCAGCGGCGGCGCCCGGTCCTTCCATAAAAACTTGATGATCAAGTTAAATGAAAACGAATTTTTGTTCAGCCAATATACAACAAGAGGACACACCAAATGGCAAAACCCTATGGAAGAAAAATCAAAAAGCAGGTAGGACAGATCCTTTTGTCAGACAAAAAAGAGGATGCGTTTAAGCAGTTAAATGAAATTCCCGGAAAAATTCTTGCAGGCCCGCTGTTTTCTTATTTTTACAGTATGGATGACCTTGTAAAATTCAGAAGTACTGCAGCCATGGGCGTTCTTGCGGAACGGTTTGCCGGAGAAAGGCTTGAAGATGCAAGAATTCTGCTGAGAAGATTAATGTGGAATCTCAACGATGAATCGGGCGGCATAGGATGGGGCTCTGTAGAGGCCATGGGAGAGATCCTTAAGAGAAATAAAACGCTTGCAGAGGAATTTGAATCCATTCTTTTTTCCTACATCAGTCCCCAGGGCAATTTTCTGGAACACGAAATGCTCCAGAGGGGGGCTCTGTGGGGAGTTGGTACCTATCTTGAGAGTGCTTCTGTTTCCAGCACCCCCCTTGTAAACAACCTTTTGCCTTTTCTGGATTCCAGTGATCCAGTCAAACGGGGGTATGCTGTCAGGGCCCTTTTACATATGGATAAAACACACAAAGCGCTTTTGCCTGAACACATTTTATCAGACAAAAATGAAATCCAGATTTTTGACGGGTGGCATCTGCTGACGGCTTCCCCTTCCTTTCTGGCTGACACCCTTTAACTCGATCATAAAGTTTTTTTGAATACCGCTGGAGGCGGCGCTCGGCCCTTCCATAAAAACTTGATAACCGAGTTTAATCACAGGAGGTTTTGTGCATGTCTGAAAAAAACGAGCTGAAATTGATATCCTGGAATGTAAACGGTCTCAGAGCTGTTATGAAAAAAGAGTTTACTTCCATTGTAAAAAAGCTTGACCCTGATATTCTGCTTATCCAGGAGACAAAACTACAGGAAGATCAGCGCACAGATGAAATGATCGACCTTGTCGGGTCTTATAAGTCATTCTGGTCCTATGCCAGTGTCAAAAAAGGGTACAGCGGGGTAGCATCCTATACCAAACTGATGCCTGACAAAGTGATTACCGAATTTTCAAGACCTGAAATTGACAATGAAGGAAGGGTGATCCAGTTTGATTTTAAAAAATTTACCCTGTTCAACGTCTATTTTCCCAACGGTCAGATGAGTGATGAACGGCTCCAGTATAAACTGGATTTTTATGACTGGTTTATTGAATATACTGAGAAACTCAGGGACACGGGTAAGTCTCTCATTATTACAGGAGATTTCAACACCGCCCACAATGAAATTGACCTGAAAAACCCCGGCCCCAATGCCAAACGTTCCGGTTTCCTCAGGATTGAACGCGATGTTCTGGACCGGATGGTAAGTCTTGGGTATATTGACACTTTCAGGTATTTTTACCCTGAAACAATAAAGTACTCGTGGTGGTCCTACAGATTCAATGCCAGAAAAAACAATGCAGGATGGCGTATTGATTACTTCTTTGTTACAAAGGATCTGATTGACACCCATATTGTTAAGCAGGCCTTTATAGACAACGATATTTTCGGCTCAGATCATTGTCCGGTGGGGTTGATTGTTCAGGTCTGACCCTTGACATAAAAACACACCATGGCCTGTTAATTGCATTAACCACCATAATGCAGTGCATCACAACAAAGCATGAAAGCAGTTAGCTATTACTCGATGATCAAGTTTTTTTTAACATGTTGATATTATTGATTTTAACAAAATGTGCTATATTTGTGGCACTGTTTTTTAAAACAAATAATATCAATAGGTTAGGGTTTTTTGACAAAAAAAT
>JAYEJJ010000179.1:0-13770 GCA_034660495.1 Thermodesulfobacteriota bacterium
ACTATCAGCTATTTTGATCGCAATAGCCATGAATTCAATGGAGACTTTATAAACATCTATTTTTTCATGATCTAACATTATGAATTATTACTCCGTTTACGTTTACGAGCACGAGCACGAGCACGTACAGGACGGGTCTTGGACCCGTATCCGGACTTTCAGTCCTTAATTTCAACCCACCGTCTTTAGACGGTGGTTGTTGAGTTTTCTGGGTGAATCTTTGAATTATAAACAGGGGATCGGGATTCTGGTCTCTCTTTCAGGGGCTGTGTTTGTCATCAGCAACGGCCATCCCGGCGAGATATTTACCGGCAGTTTCGGCCGGGGAGAGATAGCCCTGTTCGGCTGTGTAGGAAGCTGGGTGGCATACAGCCTGGTTGGCAGACAGAACTTTTTCCAGAAGCACCCCTTCCCTTGAGGGATTTTTGTAGCCGAAAGTAGACCGTATGGCCATGGAAACAAATTGAACAGACCGGTCAAGGGCAATGGGAAGGCTGTCCCCCTGGAGCAGACTTCCCACTATGACACTGGCAAAGGCATCCCCTGTACCTGGATAATAGGCGGGTATATAGGCGCAGTCCACCTTCCAGAACCGCCCGTCTTCCCGGTCATAAGCCACCACAGAGGAAAGGTTGGGTTTTTCCCCGGCCGGAACACTGCTGATGATCACCTGGCGGGGGCCTTTGCTGCAGAGTCTTATAATCCACTGCTTCAGTGTTTCTTCATCAATATGTTCAGGACAGGGCTCATCCAGGAGAAAGGCGGCCTCGGTGAAATTCGGGGTGATGATACCGTTCATTTCATTTGAAAGATCCACAAAATGATAGTTTTTAAACCCGCCGGTATGGGTAGACAGAACCGCTGTGGGCAGAGGACAGGTCTGGATTCCCATGGTGGATAAAATCGGGATGATAACGGTCAGCGAAGCCCTTCCAAATCCGGAAAGATCATGGATGGCTGCTACTCTGGGGACTGGATTTTCCATTTTTAAATTTTTTTCAGCAGCTGGTTGGCAGCTGTCAGCATGGGGTCCCACACTGGGCTGAAGGGCGGGGCATAGGCCAGATCACACTGGGCAAAGGCCTGTACACTCATTTTGCTGTGCAGGGCCACGGCCGGGGCGTTGATCCTGTGGGCCACCCCTTCCTGACCGACCATCTGCACCCCGATCAGTCTGCCTGTTGTTCTGTCCCCCACCATGCTCACATAAATGGTTGTTGAACCCGGGTGGGCATGGGCCCTTGATCTTGTTTTGATCGTGTTTTCCACAGGATCAAACCCGTTTTCTTCGGCCTCTTTCATGTTCAGCCCGGTGCGGGCCACTTCCAAAGAAAACACCCTGAATACTGAGGTGCCGGCAACCCCGTCAAGTCTGGTTTCTGTCCCGCATACATTGTCCGCCACAGCCCAGCCGGCTCTGTTTGCCCTCAGGGCCAGGGGAATCCAGCATTTTTTCCCGGTAACCACATGGACTGCATCGGCACAGTCCCCTGCAGCATAGATGGTTTTGTCTGAGGTCCGAAGCTGAAAATCAACGGCAATGGCATTGGAAACACCGGTTTCAAGACCTGCTTCAGAGGCGATTTTACTGCAGGGCGTTACCCCGGATGCAGCGATCACCATATCGGTTTCCAGGGTTATATTATCGCATTCCAGGCTGAGCCCCCTGTCCGTGGATATGATTTTTTTTACCGAAGATCCGGCGTAAAGACGGACATTGTTTTGGACCACTTCGTTGTAAACCACTTCCGAGAGGGCTGGCACGAGCCAGGGCAGAAAGGGTTTTCTGGGTTTTACCATATCCACTTCAATGGCCCTTTCCCTTAGTGCCTCACACATTTCAAGGCCGATATACCCCATGCCCAGAATAACGGCCTTTTTTACCTTGTTTTTGGTTATAAAATCCTTGATTGCCCGGCCGTGTTCCAGGTTTTTCAAGGGCATTACCCCGGGCAGGTCAAATCCAGGCAGATCCGGCATGACAGGGGCCGCCCCCGTGGCAATAAGCAGGAAATCATAGGAAAAGGAAAAGGGCCTGCCGTCCAGGGTGTCTCCGGAAACGGTTTTACTGCCGGTATTAATGCGCTCAGCCCTGTGGCCAATGAGCAGATTGATGTTGTTTTTTTCGATGAACACCTCTGCCCTTCTTACCACCAGTTCATCCATGTCCCGTTCAGGGTCGGCAATATTGTAGGGCATGCCGCATGCGCTGTAGGATACATCGCGGGTTTTTTCAAGAACAATAACCTCAAGATCAGGATTTTTTCTTTTGGCACGGCTTGCCGCACTCATTCCTGCTGCATCACCGCCTATTATCAGAAATCTCATACACCCTCCTTTTCTGCTTTTTCCAACACTTCCGCTTTTTCCAAGGCTTTTTCTTCCATGACATCTTTGACAGCTGCTTTTTTACCCACAAATTTTATGCAGTTTCTCGGGCATTTATCCATGGCTTTTTTAACTTCGGCGCTGATCAGGTGGCTGTAACTGCTGTAATCGCACACTGAAATGTCGGTTTTCATGGAAAAAACACCTGAAATACGGGTGCAGGCCTTGCAGCCAATGCAGCCTTTACTGCAGACAGATGTGACATCTTTGCCCTTGTCTGTGTTGGAGCAGGCCACTACAGGCATGGCGGGTTCTGTAAAATTTTCTATTGAGATAATATGCCTCGGGCATGCCTTTGCACAGGCACAGCACCCGACACATGTATCATAATCCACTTCAGCAAGGCCGTTGACAATGTGAATGGCATCATATCTGCAGGCCCTGACACAGTCGCCAAATCCCAGACATCCAAAGGCGCATTTCTGAATGCCCGCCACAAACTGAGCTGCAGAGCAGCGCTGTTCTCCCTGGTAGTCCATTCTTCCCAGACGGTCATCACACGAGGCCCCGCAGTGGACAATGGGCCGGTACAGCATGGATACACCGGGATCAACGCCCATGATGGATGCGATTTTAACGGCGCAGGCCTCACCGCCTACCGGACATTTGTAAACCGGGGCATTGTCTGTTACAATGGCCACGGCATATTCGCTGCAGCCCAGATAATCGCATCCGCCGCAGTTGGCTCCGGGAAGGGCATCCCTTACCTCTTCTACCCGGGGGTCTACTTCCACATAAAAGGCTTTGCTTGCCCATCCAAGGATATAGGACAGGATCACAGCCATGGTAATCATGGTTAATGCGGCAATACCAATTGTTACTCCTGTTATTGTCATGGCAGCCTCGATTCTGAAACTTTTGTAAAATGGCTGAAACTGCAGTGCTTTGTCAGCTGCTGCACAGCCGGGTTTTGGTCTTTGTTTTCCCGTTGAAAAATAATTGCTTTTTTCCCTGATTTTTCCTGGGTCATGGCTTTTCTTAATCCGGAATCAACACCGGTAAAGCCCATGAATGCCAGGGCCAGGATGCCGCCGACAATCAGTGTGATGGCAGCGCCCTCAAAGGGTTTTGGGATATCGCATATTTCAAGGTCTTCTCTTATGCCGGACATGATGACAATGGCAATGGTAAAGCCGATGCCGCCAAAGACGGCAAAAACAATGGCTCGGCCAAGGTCCCAGGCATCCGCAGGGTTGTCCACCCCGGCAATATTGCTCATAATGGTGAGGCAGGCAAACAGAATCGCGCAGTTAGTTGTAATCAGGGGGAGAAAAACCCCAAAAGAACGGTATAAAAGGGGGAAAATTTTTCTCACATACATTTCCACAAATTGGACTGAAGCGGATATGGAAAAAATATACACAATATAACTTAACACGGTCAGGTCAATATTGGCGGCAGCCTTTTCTGATACAAAAAAGGAACCGATAAATGAGGACACCGGCGCTCCAGGCACCAGAACAAAGGTGGTGATGGACCAGCTTATAAGGGCGGCAATGGAGATGACAAAGGTTACAGCGCATCCCATACCAAAGGCCATGTCCACCCGTTTTGAAACACCGATAAAGGGGCATATCCCCACAAAATAGTAAAGGACAAAATTGTTTATAACTGCAGCGCCAAGGGCAAGCAGCCCCAGATCCATAATATAGTTCATTGCTTTTTCCCGGCTTTTTTGATTTCAAAAAAATTGACAAGACCCAGAAGAAGCCCCAGGGTGATAAATGCGCCCGGGGGCAGAACCATGATTACCCAGTCCGGCCAGGCAGCAGGCAGTACCTGATAATTGAAAAACATTCCCGTGCCGAGGATTTCACGAACCGCGGCAATGCTGGAAAGGGCAAGACCGAATCCCAGGGCCTGGCCTAGCGCATCACAGGATGCAGTAAAAACCGATTGTCTGGAGGCACAGACCTCGCAGCGGCAGATGATCAGACAATTGACAATGATCAAAGGGATATAGGGGCCGAGGGCCTTGCTCATCTGGTAGAGATAGGCAGCCAGCACTCTGTCGGCTATGGTGACAAAGGTGGCAATGGTCAGGGTAAAAATGACAATGCGCAGATGGGGTTTTAAAAGGGTTCTGATCAGGCTGGTGACAATATTGGCGCAGAGGAGAACAAAGGCCACAGAACATGCCATGGTCACAGCCGATTTCATATTATTGGTAACGGCAAGGGTCGGGCAGAGGCCAAGCAGTTGCCGGTACACTGGATTCTCGGGCAGAATGCCCTGGATAAACCGTTCCAGAGGAGTGGGTTGGTCAGCCATTTGAATTAATCCCTTTTTTCTTTTTTCTGCTTTAACAGGACAAGTTCATCTTTTAACTGGTGAATGGTGTTGTTTACGATACCGGTCACACTTCTTGATGAAATTGTGGCACCGGACACCGCATCAATTTCACCGGCTGCGTCTGATTCTTCTTTGACCACCACAAAGGGCATGGCCGTGAAGGGCCGGCCTGAAAACTGGTCAAGCCAGTCTCTTTCAACAATTTTATTGCCAAGCCCCGGGGTTTCTTTTTGATCAAGGATGAAAATGCCGGTGACCTTTTTAATGCTGTTGTCAATGCCCAGAAGCAGTTCGATTTTATCTGCATACCCCTGGGCTGAGGCCTTGACCACAAGCCCTGCCAGGGTTTGATCATTGAAAAACGCCTGGTAAACGGTATAAAATTTTGCCCTTTTTTTGGGGCCTGTACGGATGGTTTTCGTTTGGATATCCAGATGCTCTCCTGATGCTTTTATTTTTTCAGCCCTGTCATGACCGAGAATGACCACAGGGACTTTTTCCATGGTTTCCCGGATTTTATTTTCCTCAATCCGGGGACCCAGGGTGATTTCAACCCCGGCAAGGGATACACCGAAAATTAATGACAGAAGAATGACCAGCCAGGCCTGGCCCAGATTGCTGTTTTTGAGAAAGGATGGGTTTTCCATTTTACACCTCCCCTGTGGGACGCGGAATGGTCCATCGATTGATCAGGGGCGTTACCCCGTTCATGAGCAGAATGGCAAACATCACTCCCTCGGGGTATCCGGAAAACAGTCTCAGGACCATGACCAGAAAGCCTGTTCCTGCCCCAAAAATAATTTTGCCTTTAACGGTCAATGGAGACGTCACCGGGTCTGTGGCAATGAAAAATGCGCCGAACAGCAGGGCACCGCCGAAAAGATGATGAAACAGAAAATATCCGGAATAAGATCCCAGAAGGTCAACCAGGCCTGCAATGAAAGCGGCAGTCCCGATAAGACTGGCAGAAATCTGCCATGATGCGGTTTTTCGGAAACAGAGAAAAAGGCCTCCCACAAGGCAGGCAGCAGCACTGACTTCTCCAAGGGATCCATTGGTGGTTCCCCAGAACAAATGTGACAAAGGAACACCGATACTGCTCTGTTTAAGCGCTGTCAGGGGTGTGGCCTGGGAAAGGGCATCCACAACGCTGCCTGGCATTTCATAGGCCGAAGCCCCCATAACGCTGGCAAAGGCAATCATGACAAACGCCCGGCCCACCATGGCGGGATTGAATATATTCATGCCAAGGCCGCCGAAAATGATTTTACCGATGCCCATTGCCACAAAGGCGGCCAGCACGCCCACATACCAGGGGGCTGTTCCCGGCAGGGAAAGGGCCAGAATAACCCCTGTTACAGCGGCGGAGCAGTCCATCAGAGTAAAGGACCTGCCGCGCATTCTAACAAAAATTATTTCAGCAGCCAGGCAGGCCGTAATGGTGATAAGCAGCTGTTTAACGGCGTACCATTTAAAGATATAGACAGCCACGCCTGTCAGGGGCAGAAGAGCAATGAGCACATCCGTCATCATACGCCGGGTGGTCATCAACGGTTCAGAAACATGGGGAGAAGGGGCCACATGGATATGGGCCTCTTTTTTTTGTTTTGTCTCGTTAATTTGTTTTGATTGGTCTGCCAATATGTTTTTTCCTTTTTCCTGTTCAGGCCCGTTTTCTCTGATCATCTGTTTCCCCTTGCTGCAGCCAGCTGGGCCTTTCCTGTTCTGATAAGCTGTACCAGTTTTATATGGGCAGGACATACATAGCTGCAGCTGCCGCATTCAAAACAGGCGGTAATATGGTATTGTTCCGCCAGACCGGGATTGTTGTATCTGGCTGCCATGGCCAGTCTTGTGGGAACAAGATTCATGGGGCAGGCATCTACACACCGTCCGCATCTGACGCAGGCGGTTTCATTTTCCACGGCAATTTCGTCATGGGTCAGGACAGTGATGCCGCTGGTTCCTTTGGTAACCGGAGTGGCAGGATCTGAAAAGGCAAATCCCATCATTGGACCGCCTGCTATGATTCGGGCGGCATTTTTCTTTAATCCGCCGCAGAATTCAATGACTTCTCCCATACTGATACCAATGGGTACAAAAAGGTTTTTCGGCTGGGCAATACCGCCGCCGCTGACACTTATCACGCGGTGGGTAAGGGGTTCTTCA
Organism: Thermodesulfobacteriota bacterium; assembly: GCA_034660495.1. GTDB lineage: Bacteria > Desulfobacterota > Desulfobacteria > Desulfobacterales > Desulfobacteraceae > DATFJZ01. The sequence continues at coordinate 6,850 of JAYEJJ010000179.1, forward strand.
AGTATCACCCCTTTGGCAATGGCCGCCATTGTACCGACATTGCTTATGGCAACGCCGATATCCCCTGGAAGGCCGCCCAGGGGGACATCAATATCCAGAACCGCTTTGACCAATTGTTTTTCGCTTCCCTGGGGGTATTTGGTTTTTACAACGGCAATTTTGATTACGGTCTGCTGGGTGGCTTTTTTCAGCCTGGCAATGGCCCGGGGCTTGTTGTCCTCTATGCAGATAATGATCTCTCTGGCGGAAATAGCCCGTCCTGCCAGGAGGGCACCGGTTACAACGGCATTGGGAAGTTCCACCATCAACCTGTAGTCCGGGGTAAGATAGGGCTCGCATTCACACCCGTTTACCAGAAGGGTGTCAATCATCTTTCTTTCATCGGGCATGACCTTGACATGGGTGGGAAAAGCTGCACCCCCAAGTCCCACAACACCTGAATCGTGAATAATCTTGGAAATGGTCTCTGCATCATAAATGGAAATACAGTCATTGGGCCATTCCGTGGTCACCATTTCCTTCCAGAGTTTTCCATGGGAAACCTGTTCCTCTTCATTTTTTATATGAATGGCAGGAAGATGCCTTCCGTTTGGCAGGGTGATATTGGCAATCTTTTGAACTTTTCCTGCAATGGGTGAATGAAGAGATGCCGATACAAAGGCCTTTCCCACACCAATACGCTCTCCAAAACGGACATGGTCCTTTGGCTTGACAACAGGCTGACATGGTGCGCCGATATGCTGGAGCAGGGGCAGTACCACTTTGTCTGGAAAAGGCATGACTTCAATTGGACGTTCTGCAGAATATTCTTTTTTGTCAGGCGGATGGATACCATGGCGGAAAGTCCCCCTGCCAGGAAAACCCTTTAATTTAAACAACCCCATTTTTTTATTTACTCCGCTGGATATTGTTTTTTAACAGCTGGATATTGTTTTTACTATTACCTCTGGCGGCTTTTTTGCCTGGTCAGGCTGAAAATCCAAAACAGCAGTATTCATGGCCAACTATTGAATAACCCATATGATAAGGTTGTCAGCCAGTTGAAAGATTTTGTTTCCCACCCGGCCCGTAAAAAACTGCTTTATACGGCTGAGATCCCGTCTGCCGATTACTATGGTGCCGCAGTTTCCCTGTTTGGCCTTTTCTATGATATTTTCAGAAAAATTTTTCGGCGCATCTATGATTTCACATGATACCTGGCTGACGGGAAATCCGGCATTCCTTAAAAAGGCCTTTGAATCTTCAAACAGGTTGTATTCCGTAACGCTGTTGTTTTCAGCACCGGGGTTTTCTGTTTTTTTGTTAAACAGACCGGGAGATTTCAGGGCGTGACACAATAAAAATCGTGAATCATAGTCTTCTATCATGGAGCCAATGCATTTGACAGCCCGTCTGATAATCCGGCTGCCGTCAAAGGCAATCAGAATATTTTTGTGAACAGGAACACCGCCTACAATGATCAAAGGAATATTTCTGATTTTTCCCAGAAGCCGTTCAGGCACACTGCCGAAGAGAATATCCTTAACCCTGCTGCGGCCTTTCCGTCCAAGGATCAGTGCGTCGTACCCCTGCAGGGATTCGTCAATGATGTCCCTGACAACACCCTGTCTTTTGGCATGTATCTTTTTGGCAACAGAATCCTGGGAAAATCCGGATTTAAAGAGGATCTGTCTTGCCTTTTCCATGAAGTCATTAATGGTTTTGAACTGATTGGCCATACTTGCCCTGATGTTGCAGGGCTGGAATTTGAAATCCATCTGACGTTCCATGTTCCAGAAGGATCTTGGAATCTTTGTGTCCACGTAAAACAGGACAACCTCAGTGCGGTCAGAGGGGAAGGTCTCCCCAATGTATCTGACCGCATCCAGTGCAAGGTCTGATCCGTCGCATGCAGCAAGCAGTTTGTAATTTTTCTTTTCCATATTCAGTTTGTCCTCATCTTCCTACTTGTTTTATACAGATCCTGTAATTCGATGATCAGGTTTGAAAGCCATCAGTACTCAGTTATCAGCTTTAAGGGATCCCAAGTAAACAATTACATGTTTTTCCCTGCTGGCTACTGACAGCTGATGGGTATCATGATTTGTTGTGATGCTGTGCATCATGGCCGTAATATTGACGTTTGCCTGTGAGGGTCAGGCGTACCCCCCCCCCTTTGGTTTCGTTTTCCACCCGGTTTTCCAGAATCATACCCGGAAACCTGATTATTAAGTGTCACATCAATTGGTCCTTTGGTTGGTCCTTTGTATCTGAACCAGTCATACAATCAGAGTTTTTTTATTTCTCCAGTTTTAAATTTTAAAAGGTAAAACTCGATGATCAGGTCTTTGCGTCGGTTAAAAAGTTTCCCCCATGTTTTTGTTGCCTGTTTATGAAAAAAAATATACGTTGCACTTGATCATCAAGTTTTTATATCTGATTTTTCGAAAATGGGGTCAGGCCTGCCCCCTCAATTGATCATCGAGTTGCACGGGGGTTTCTTTCAGACACTGATTAAGGAATTTTAATGGATATTGAATTGTTCATGGAAAAACTGAAAAAAAAATATCCATCATGGGATGCCCCTGTCATAACCCTTATGGCCAGGAGGAATTCAGATCCGTTTCAAATTTTAATTTCCACATTAATTTCACTGAGAACCAAGGATGAAGTTACCATAAACGCGTCAAAAAGGCTGTTTAAAAGTGCCGATACACCAGAGGAGATGATTGCCCTGGGCAGTCGTGCAATTGCCGGCCTGATCTATCCGGCGGGGTTTTATACAACAAAGGCCGGACGGATTGTTGAAATCAGTGAAATTCTGATAAAAAAATACAACAGCCGGGTGCCTGATACCATGGACGGCCTGCTGTCTCTTCCCGGAGTGGGAAGAAAAACTGCCAATCTTGTTCTGGTTGAAGCCTTTGGTAAGAATGGGATCTGCGTTGATACCCATGTTCACCGGATAAGCAACAGAACCGGTTATATAGAATCGACTGCGCCGGACAAAACCGAAGCTGCTTTAAGAAAAAAGCTCCCGGTAAAATTCTGGAAACAATACAATGAAATCCTTGTGGCCTTTGGACAGGTAATATGCCGCCCTGTCTCTCCCTGGTGCAGCAAATGCCCAGTCTCTGATATCTGCATGAGAAAGGGTGTTGTCAGGTCAAGATAAAAGACGGCATCATAAATCCCCTGAATTTTTTTTGCCGGCAGGGTTTAAAGGCTGAACCGGTAAAGGCATCAGTAAGGAAACGCAAACAGCTCTGGATTAAATATCAAATTTTACAGTAAGATTTATATTTATATCCTGAGCCTTTGATATGGTTGTTAAAATTTTCTGCAGAAGCATATGCGATGTATCCATTTCTTCTGAACTGATCTGTGAATTGTCTGACGCGACCTCCTTCGGGTCTGACGCAACCTCTTCTTTTTCAGGCTGGGGCACTTTTTCCTGGTTTGTTTTTGAACCGACTATTTTTCTTTTCCTGGGGCGCTCGATTTTTTTCCCGGGCTGAATATGTTTTGCCAGATCCGGAAATTGTTGTTTCAATTCTTCTACGGAAAAACAGTTCGGTCCTTTTTTCAGGGTTAATCCGTAGGCCTGTTTTTCGGAAAGGACAAGGGCGTCTTTTTTTAATTTGTAGTAAAAGGCATTTTCCCCCATTGTCCGGTCAATAAAAAAACCCAGATTGCTTTTTTCAGGGTTGCTGATTTTGGAGAGGATGCTGGAAGTATCCTGAGCTCTGATTGTTTTTCCTTCAGATTCAGCGATTTCCTTTGAGACATCATTGGATGTAAGGGCTCTTCCAGACAACAAAACACGAACGATCAGTTGTGAATTACCGATGGCTTTCATTTATCGCCTCATAATTTTTTTAATTCTAATTAAAATTTTACGACTACCGGTCATGCCCAACGGACACAACCAACAATGAAACATTTACAAAAAATTTGGATCATCGAGATCCTACATATTTTATTTTTACGTATTTTACAATACTAAATTTAAAAAAAAAGGGGAGCGGTTTTATAATCCGCTCCCCGTGACTGCTGCGTGACAGCTAGTTGATCTTAAGATCAAGCAGATTTAAACCTGGGTTTTTAATAAGACTGACCGTGTCTCCCGGTTTGACATCGCCTTTTAGTATGGCCATGGACAGAGGGTTTTCAATGTGCTGCTGAATCACCCGCTTTAATGGCCTGGCGCCGAAAACAGGATCATATCCCTTTTCAGAGAGAAATTCCATGGTATCCTCCTGAAGTTCGATTTTTATCTTTTTCAATTTCAGCCGCTGGTTGAGTTCGTTGATCTGGATAACGGCAATTTTTTTAATTTCCTCCCTGGACAGGGAATGAAATGTAATGATTTCATCGATCCGGTTTAAAAATTCAGGCTTAAAGACATCCCTTAACGCCTGGGCAATCCCGCGCTGCACTCCTTCGTCATCACTGCCGGATGCGCCTGCTTCCTGGATAAAACGGCTGCCGACATTGGAGGTCATGATGATAATGGTGTTTCTGAAGTTCACTGTTCTGCCGTGACCGTCTGTCATCCTCCCGTCGTCAAGTACCTGAAGCAGAATATTAAATACATCGGGATGGGCTTTTTCTATTTCATCAAAGAGAATCACTGAATAGGGACGTCTTCGGATGGTTTCCGTCAAAAACCCGCCCTCATCATATCCAACGTAACCTGGAGGAGCGCCGATCAGACGCGCAACCGAATGTTTCTCCATATATTCTGACATGTCAAGCCGTATCATGGCATCCTGGCTGTCAAACATGAAGTCCGCCAGGGACCTGGCAAGTTCCGTCTTTCCCACCCCTGTCGGCCCCATAAATATAAAGGTGCCAATGGGACGGTCTGCCGACTGAAGTCCTGACCTTGCCCGCCTTACCGCATTGGAGACGGCATCAATGGCTTTGTGCTGGCCAATTACCTTTTTTTTAATATGGTCTTCCATATGTATGAGTTTTTCCTGCTCTCCCTTCATCATCTTTGAAACAGGAATGCCGGTCCAGGAGGAAACCACATCAGCAATGTCTGTTTCTTCCACATCTTCTTTCAGCATACGCTGGTCTTTTTGAATATCGTCCAGGGTCTGCTTTTTTTCCTTAAGATTTTTCTGAAGGGTTTCTATGGTAGAGTAGCGTATTTTTGCAACCTTTTCCAGGTCCCCTTTTCTTTCTGCCAGAAGGGCTTCGGTCTGGGCTTTGTCAATGTCTTCTCTTATTTTTCCAATTTCCTGGATGAGCCGTTTTTCACTGTCCCAGTGCAGACGCATGGGCTGAAGCTCCTCTTTCATGTCGCTCAGGTCTTTTTCGATTTTTTTAAGACGTTCTTTTGACGCGTCATCCTTTTCTTTTTTTAAGGCCTGCTTTTCAATTTCAGCCTGGGTTATTCTTCTTTGAACGTCATCAATGGCCCTTGGCATACTGTCGATTTCAATCCTCAGCCGTGAGGCGGATTCGTCTACAAGATCAATGGCTTTGTCGGGAAGAAACCGGTCTGCGATATATCTGTCAGACAGAGTGGCTGCAGCAACCAGGGCAGAATCCTTTATCCGTATACCATGATGAACCTCGTATTTTTCTTTTAGCCCCCTTAAAATGGACACAGTGTCCTCAATGGAGGGTTCTTTTGCCATAACCGGCTGGAACCGCCGTTCCAGAGCAGCATCCTTTTCAATATATTTTTTGTATTCATTCAGGGTTGTTGCACCCACGCACCGAAGCGAGCCCCTTGCCAGGGCAGGCTTGAGCATATTTGAGGCATCTACCGAGCCTTCAGCAGCTCCCGCTCCCACCACCGTATGAAGTTCGTCAATAAACATGACAATTTCACCTTCAGCCGCTTCCACTTCTTTCAAAACCGCTTTCAGCCGTTCCTCAAATTCCCCCCGGTATTTGGCGCCGGCCAGCAGCGCGCCCATGTTCAATTCGACGATCCTTCTGTTTTTTAATATTTCCGACACATCCCCTTCAACGATTCTCTGGGCAAGCCCTTCAACAATGGCGGTTTTGCCCACACCAGGTTCGCCAATGAGAACTGGGTTGTTTTTCCGCCGCCGGGAAAGGACCTGAACAATCCGTCTGATTTCATCATCCCTTCCAATGACCGGATCAAGTTTTCCTTTTCGGGCAAGTTCAGTCAGATCCCTGCCGAATTTTTCAAGGGCCTGGTATTTTTCTTCGGGATTCTGGTCTGTGATGGTCTGATTCCCGCGGATGTCCTTGAGCACTTTGAGAATCGCAGCCCGTGTCACCCCGTGGGCAGACAGAATATCCTGCCAGGGCCCTTTGCACGAGACAAGGGATAAGAGCAGGTGTTCAATGCTGACATACTGGTCCTTCATGTTTTCTGCCTCATTAAAGGCGGTTTCCATGACGGTTCTGGAGTCCTTGGAAAAATAGATATTTCCGGCACCGCTGACCTTTACAAGCTTTTCAACAGCAGCATCTATATCCTGATTCATCCGGGAAAATGACCCGGTAATTTTTTTTATGATGGATACGGCCACGCCGTTTGCGTCCTCCATCATGGTTTTTAAAAAGTGAATGGGTTCAATGGCCTGATGATTGTATTTTTGTGCCACCGCGCTTGCCGTTTCAATTATTTCCTGGGATTTTAAAGTGAATTTATCGAATTTCATACATGTCTCCTTTATGAGTTTTTTCTAATATTACAAAAAGTAATGCAGTAAGTGCCTGTGTCAACCTGGGTGGGAGCCCTTTTACCCCTCTGGGGTTAAACGGATGGTATGAGACTGTAAAAGCTGAATTCAAGATATCAGCATTGTCCTGTGAAAACCAATTTTTTATAGAAAACCGGCAAGAAAACCCCTGAGTCTTTAGCTCAGGGGATGAATTGCCGGACTCGCTAACCCTGAGATTCAATATATTTCCTTACGGCATCAATGGAAGCATTTCCGATTGAGC
>JAYEJJ010000180.1:0-2855 GCA_034660495.1 Thermodesulfobacteriota bacterium
GCCGGTGATCACTTTTTTGCCGGAAAGAGCCTCCCTGAATTTTTCCTTAAGCCGCTGATGGGCAAAAATCAGGTCCGCCGATTTGATCACGTCAAGCCCCCGCAGGGTGATCAGGTCGGGATCACCAGGCCCCACGCCAACCAGATAGAACTTCCCTTTGCCGGTCTGGTGTGATGCCGGGGCAGGCTTGAATGCGGCCCTGTCCAGGGCTTTGCCCACGTATACGATGGACCGCCGTTCATTGATTCCGGAAGTGTCGGCGGCAAATCCGCCCATCGTGCCCATGGTAATCTTTTCCTGGCTGACCATGCCGGCATTGCTGACAATGGCTGCCGGCGTATCTGCAGGACAGGACTTTGAAAGACGGGCAAACAGTTCATCCATGTCCCTGGGCATGAAAATTACCATGGTGGCCCTGTCATGGCCGGCCAGCTGCTCGATGCTGTCCCGGCTTCCCTCTTTTTTAAACGGGGCTGTGAGCATCACTTCACCCAGGGCGACCTGCAGGGCCGCATTGGCGGCATTGAAAGCACTGAGACCGGGAATGATTGTCGGCCCCAGGTCCATGAGTTCCTTCACGGTCCACATATCCGGCCCGTAAATGGTGGGATCACCACTGCTGAGCAGTACCACGTGTCTGCCTGCCTTTACCGCCTCCCTTACCATGGCGGCAAACTCAGCCTGCCTGAGATGATACTCTTCACAGGTCATTCTGCCCCTATGTTTTTTCTTCTGGCTGACCTGCTTGCAGTCTCTGCTGCCAGTCCATCAATCCAAATTTGTTTTTTTAACTTTCTGTCATTCATTTAATTTTCTCCACATTTTATGTTAGTGTTTGAACGAAAACTCACCCATCTGTTGCGTTGCTGCAAAAATTTACCAAATTATATAATCGGGCCCATGTACCTGAGTACACTCCGGTTTTAAATTTTCTTGCGCCTTGCACCTGGGCAAGTTTTAGTCCAAACACGGGGTTTTCGTTCAGACACTATGTTTAGGCTCCTTGATGGAGCATATACTTCCTCTCTCTCTAAAAAAAAACCACAAAAACAGAGATATTCTCTGCCTTCGTGGCTGATTTGTTATGATATTTCTGGCCGTTCAGTTCACAAAAAAAAAGTCGACCTTCGTGGCCGATTCGTTAAAAAAAAGAACCGGACATATGGCCAGTGGTGTGCTGCAGCGTTTATACCCGATCACAGCGGAGGGGTCATTCCCGATACGCATGGAATTTCCTTTTCTGCTCTAATGAGCGACTGGCGCCTTTCCGGTATCGGTATAATCTATAATAAAAAACGGTTTGTCAACAAAAAAAGCAGTATATCATAAGACCTGGCTGCCATCCCCCTAAAAAGGCGGCAGGATATCCTCATGTCAGAAATAAATATTGACAAATATTCAAAATCAAATTATTAATTAAAATTAACTGAAATCACCTGAAGGTGATCAATACAATTTTTTAGAATTATAATTTATTAAAATAAGCCACGAAGGCTTTCGCTTGGAAACAGGGGAAATTTTTCGTGGCTTTTTTATTTGGGAAATTTATTATGGAAAAAGTCAAAACATCTATAAGAAAATATTGGAACTGGAGGAGCCAAAGATATGGTTATGATGCGGATAAATCCAGGAATATCGAGAAGAGATGGGAATCCGTATTAGGTTGATGGGGGCGGATTGACTCTTGTGATGCAGGATTACCGCAAAAAAGCTAAATTTTATCATGCATTGAACGCTTTTACCAGTCAACGGGTCTATATCCTTCATCCGTTCAACTGGTATACGACCAACATCGGGACAGCCCTGGCCGATGCATATGCCATTGGAAAAATCATTTGTGCAGATGCATTTCAAGATGTCAATTCTGAAAAAAAAGCAGATGAGATTTATACGTTTCTCGTAGGAAAGCCCGTATATGAGGCTATGAAAAAAACATTTGGAAAGATTGGTGAACCGCTTCACTGTGTAACGTTAAATTAAAGGAGACTGAATATGACAGGTTCAAGCAGGATTATGGGATCAAAATACGTACTGACACTGATGGTTTTGTGTGTTTTTATATTTTGCCATGGAAATACCGATGCGCAAACAGAAAAGAAAAACCTAGGGAAATTTTATGTTATTGGCACCGGTCCGGCCGGACCTGAACATGCTACCTGCAAAGCCATCGAATACATAAAAAAGGCCGATGTTGTATTTTGTTCAGCTGACGTATCTGAACGTTTTTCCATGTATCTTAAAGGGAAAAAAATGGGAGGTGAACCATGGAGAGGTGATTTTAAATACAAGTGGAAGGATCTTGAAACACTGGGGCCTGAGATAAGAAAAGCATGCAGAGAAGAAAGGATCGAATACTGGAACAAAACAGTTGCCAGCATCAAAAAAGAAATGAACAATGGAAGAACAGTGGCCCTCCTGGACAGTGGAGATCCCTGTATCTTCGGGCCTTCTCACAGGATTATAGAAGGGTTTGACCCGGATGAAGTTGAAATCATACCGGGTCTGGGCTGTTTTCAGGCAGCAATGACCGCTTTGAAAAAATCCTCTATCCCGGCCTATGACACTCGATTTCTCATGCTCACGGCCCCTTTTTTTCTGCTGGGAAAACCTGAAAACGAAGAGATTTTGAAAGACCTTTCAAAGTATCCAATAACTATGGGGCTTTATATGGCATTAAAAGATGCAGACAGGTTAATCAACAAGTTAAAAAAATATTACCCTCATGATCTCCCTGCGGCTGTAGTCTATAACGCAGGATATCCGGAAAAAGAAAAGGTTTTCAAAGGAACGCTTGACACGATTTTGAATGTTATTAAATCCCAGAAAGAAAAATGGATGGGAATGCTCATTATTGG
>JAYEJJ010000181.1:0-2846 GCA_034660495.1 Thermodesulfobacteriota bacterium
GCGGCCACTGGTCCTCAAACAGCTTGATTTTCTTAACGCCTGGCAGGGAAAAAGTCTTATCTCCTTAGGTTCTCAATGTTCCTGACAGGCAACCGCTGAGGGCTCTTAATCGGCCCTTCCATAAAAATTTGATAACCGAGTATCAATATTTTTTTATATGAAAGCCATCAGCCGTCAGTCATCAGTACTCAGCTAACAGCTTTCATGCTTGTGTCTGTCAAGGCATGGCCGTTATCATTGCAGCCTTATTTCTGGCTACCAACTTAAAGCGGGACAATTTCCGCCATTTTGGTTCCATGGCAATACCACAATCAAGCAAAAATTAAGGGCTTGCTAACTAATTGAATTTACAGGCTGTCCCGCCTTAAGTGGATAGCCTTATTTCTGTTATAGAAAAGATTCTCCCTAAAAAAAATTATCTTAGATGATCCATTGAGCGCCGGCAACAAAAAACTTAAAATTATATGGCTCTGATATTGTGGGACGTTAGATTTCAGACCCAGAACATCCGGACAATTTGTAAAAAAAACAAAATTTGAGTTGATTTATTGATCCAGTAAAACCTCGAAACGCAACATGACCCATGATTTTTGTCGTTGACAATTGAAATACCGGGTGTTAGCGTCGATTTGGGGTGTTTATAAATTCAGAGCTCCTGACACCACAAACCTAATATATTGTTTTAACTGAAAATATTCAAATTTAGGATCGTAATTTTAAATGCATAAAAAAACCAGACAAATACCATATATTGTGCTTATTGTCTTTGTTTTTAAAAAAAATACTATATATAGAAAATGATTATGCATTCAAAATTAGCTGAGGTCAGGAGTTCTGAAATTACTCGATTCTGTCCAGAAGACTTTGAACAACGGAAATGTCCTTTTCCATGCGGAACTACAGCTAAAAGATGATTCAAAAATTTTCATCAAGGAATATGTTTTCAAAAATAATGAAAGAAAATACGCCTACCATTGGACAGATGTATCTGGAAATCTGATCTGTCGGTGGGATAATGCCTCTCATTGGCCTGATGTTGCCACTTTTCCGCATCATAAACATATTGACAATGATGTTAAGGAATCAACAGAAACATCTTTTTCTGATGTACTGGAATCGGTTATCCAAAAGCGATTCCAAGGTCGTTGACAATGACACCTGATCAAAAAATTTTATTTGTTGACAAAAAAAACCTTGGGTGTGGAATCTGATGGTAATTTGCAAATATTGTAACGCCCCCTTTGGCAAAATATTGTAATGCTTTCTGGGAAACGGCAAAAAATAAAACAGGTAAAATTTTCAAATGATTATCGGATTGATTCATTGTAATCGACAGTTCGGAGATGTCCCCGAAACAGATATTCCAAAACAAAAATATCAAGAAAAGACGGACTGAAAAATGAAGAATTTTGCACTGATCGGTGCGGCGGGGTATATCGCCCCCCGGCACATGAAAGCCATCAAAGAAACCGGAAACATTCTCACCGCCGCACTGGACCCCAACGACAGTGTCGGCATCATTGACAGCTATTTTCCAGATGCGCATTTTTTCATCGAGTTTGAGCGGTTTGACCGGCATGTGGACAAACAGCGCAGAAAAGGAGAAAAAATCGATTATGTCAGCATCTGCTCTCCCAATTACCTGCACGATGCCCATATCCGGTTTGCCCTGCGCAACAACGCCCATGCCATCTGTGAAAAACCCCTGGTGCTCAATCCCTGGAACATCGATGCCCTGGAAGAGATTGAAGCTGAAATGACATCAAACGTTTACAATATTCTTCAGCTCCGGCTGCATCCTTCCCTGATCGAATTGAAAAACCAGATTCAGAACAATCAGAGCCCAAACACCAAACATGAGATCGACCTGACTTATATCACCTCCCGGGGCAACTGGTATTTTACCTCCTGGAAAGGGGATTCCTCGAAATCCGGCGGCATTGCATCCAATATCGGAATACATTTTTTTGACATGCTGATCTGGATTTTCGGCAAGATTCATATGAATGTGGTGCATCTGCTGGAACATGACAAATCCGCCGGATATCTGGAGCTTGAAAACGCAAGGGTCAGATGGTTTCTGAGCATCGATGAAACCACATTGCCATTGGATGTGATGGCCGCAGGACAGCGCACCTATCGGTCCATCACCGTGGACGGCAGAGAAATCGAGTTCAGCGGCGGTTTCACCGACCTGCACACCCTGAGTTACCAGGACATCCTGAATGGCAACGGCTTCGGCCTGGCCCACGCCCGGTCCAGCATCGAGGCTGTCCATACCATACGCAATGCCCGGCCGGAATTGAACCGGGGTGACCAGCACCCCTTTGTGCGCAATTAACAAGGAAGTTACACTATGCCAGCTGAATATTTTGTCCATGAATCAAGCTATGTGGATACAGGAGCTGTGATCGGTACAGGCACCCGAATCTGGCATTTCTGCCATATTATGCCCGATACCGAGATCGGTAAAAACTGCAGCATCGGCCAGAACGTTCTCATCGGCCCCCGGGTCCGAGTGGGCAGCTGCTGCAAAATCCAGAACAATGTCTCGGTCTATGAAGGCGTTACCCTCGAGAACGGCGTGTTCTGCGGGCCATCCATGGTGTTCACCAATATTCACAACCCCCGGGCCGAGATCCGTAAAATGGACCAGGTGCGGCCCACCCTGGTGAAACGCGGTGCCACATTAGGGGCCAACTGCACCATTGTCTGCGGAGTGACCATCGGCAGATACGCCTTTGTCTCTGCCGGCGCTGTTGTAACCAAAGATGTCTCCGACTACACCCTGATAATGGGGGTCCCCGGGAAAAGGGCCGGCTGGATCAGCCGCCACGGCCACCGGC
>JAYEJJ010000182.1:0-2810 GCA_034660495.1 Thermodesulfobacteriota bacterium
CAGAACGGCACCCTCTTTTTGGTATTCCTCGGAATGAAGGTGTTTTACGGCTTTAATTCAGCTGATAGCCTTACATATCAAGCGCTAAGGCGGATCTGATGCTTATTTCAGGAAACATTTAAGTTAATGTTTCACTCATTGGAACCGCCTTTGGTTTTTGCGTCAACAAAATGTTCATACCGTTCAGGGTTGTCCTGATCTACAAAGCAGGTACGCAGAAAATCCCGGGTATTGGCAGATAACGTTTTGTGAACGGTTTTTTTATTAACGGATTTGAATTTTTTCCACTCAATGATGCGAAGAATGACATCTGCGCTAAAGGAATCAAATCTTATGGCATGGGAAAGGACCCCTGTGACCACATCAGCGCCGTACCGGTCTGCATATTTGAGGATACGGCTCATGTGATATCCGGCAGCGCTGCGTTTTACCCGCTTCAATCCTTCGTAGTATTGCGCTGAGACTTCACCAAGGCGTAAAAATGCATCTTTAAGCAGATTTGCCTGGCCGGTCATTTTTCTGTACATTTCTTCGTGCTCAGGTAAAATATTTCTTTCCTTATCGGTGTAAGCGTGCCGGCAGTCCATTTTCCCGTCACACCATATTTCCAGATGATCCCTGAACAAACGAATTTTTGCATGTCTGCCGATTAATTCAGGATTGGCAGAATAGCGTACCTTATCTATAGCCACGCAGAAATCAACATGTATAAGCCGTTCCACTTCTTTGTAAACGGTATCAGATTTATTCCATGGCACCGGCTTGAGCAGGCTTTTTTCCCTGGCAAGCCTGTCCACCGGTCGTTCCCTGGTGGTCCCGTGGATACGAACATTGGCAGTATTGGCCCGCCATGAGTCAGCCTTGCTGTTGAGATCCTCCAGATCTATAAATTCACGACCACGAAGAAAATTGTCTTCAATATACCAAAAGGGCCGTTCCACCTTGCCATGCCGCTCTTTTCTTCCCGGTAAAAGAATCACAATCTTAAAACCATACTCGTCGGCGAATCGTTTAAATACCGGGTTGATCCAGACCGTACCTTGGTCTGTGTACCTGCCGACTGTGGTCATATTGTCATAGGTGATTATAGCAGGTACGGCATTGATTTCCAGGAACGCCTCCTCATGGAGCTTTATCACCGATTCTATGGTTTGATCCGTAAAATGGCGGGTAAAGAGATACCGGCTGTAACAAAGAACAAAAGACCCGGTTTGTACCACAACCTGCCTTCCTCCCATGTTTACATTATGGGGGCTCCAGTCCATCTGCCCCTCATCCCCTGGAGCGTGGTCAATGGGAGGCCTTGGTATTTTTGTTCCTTTCGGTCGGATGATTCTGATATGCTCCTTCAAAATGGAATATCCTCCTGTATATCCCAGCTCTTTGATGGTTTCCAGTACTCTGACACCGCTGAGTTTTTTTTCTATTACAAGATGTTGTATTTTTGCTTTGAAGGGATCCAGCTTGCTCTTACGTGGTTTTGTGTCTGGTGCTTGGGGCAGGAACTTGCTGCATCCCAGCGCTCTTCTAACCGCCTTGCGGCTGTGGCCTGTCTGTTTTGCCGTCTGGCGGATGGACGCTGTTTTGTGAAACACAGCACGGATATTACTGCGTTGGTCTTCAGTTAATCGGCTCATGGGCATCTCCTTTTTTCAGTAACTCATTTATTCCTGCAGCATGGGCCTGGATCTGTCCGGCATAATCAGTCAGTATCTGAAGCATCTGTGTGGAAACTTCTACAGCATTAAGTTCCCGTTTCAGAGAAGACATTCTTGATAAAATGGTTTCAATGAGAAAAGACCATCTCTTTTTGTCCTTTTTTTTGTTTTTCCCTACAAATTCAAGGGCCTGCCGAGGGGAGTCAAGCAAATGCTGCCGCACACCAGGATCTTTGGTTTTGTACCAGAGATCAACCAATCTGTTCACCTCACCGGTTTTAAGACCGTGTTTTTGAATGGTCATGGAAAAATCCGCCTGGTTGTCACGCGGCAACCGCGCCAGTGACGGACCGACCCCTGGTGGAATAAGGTTTACTTTTATGTCGTCAACTATCTGGCTTGACAGGCTGCAAATCATCTGAAGCCTGCGGCATACCCAGCTTTTATGCCGTTCAAGTAAAATGGCTGTTTCAACCTGGTTGAGCCCTTCCACTTCAATAAGATCTCTGATCAACGTGGCCTCGGTGATCATTGAAAAACCAGCCTGCATGTTCAGCAGATACATCAGGGCTTTTGCCTCTGAGCTGCTTTTAGAAAGGACAACTGCCTTGAGATTTTCCATTTTAAGGTATTTTGCACTGCGATGCCGTTTAAAACCGTCCACAAGTATCATCCGGCGTTCCTTTTCAACAACAGTCACAGGAGTTAGCTGACCATACTTTATCAAGGAGTTTGTCATTTTTTTCTGGGATGCAGCATGTACGGGGCGGAATACACTCAAACTTAAATCCATCTGATCCGGACTTATTTTAACCATTTTCACCCCCTGCTCCTGATATATTTTTTTTGAACAATTGGGATAAAGATACAGGACCGTGCGGTTTCATATCTCTTTTGGATAAAACCGGTGCATTTATCTGTTTTACATTTGGGGGCAGGGAGAGCACCTGGAACAAACATCCGTCAAAAGCGATGAGGTCTTTGTCAATCAGTTCATTTCTGGCAAGAATATAGTCATCCGTTACTACTTGCCATTCGCTTTTTAAAAAAGCACTTTTGGTTATTTTTTTAAATGGATGATAACATACTGAAATAATTATAGTCAATCATATTATGCTCTTTGTTCTTAAAAAAATGGATAGTGACTCAACT
>JAYEJJ010000183.1:0-41236 GCA_034660495.1 Thermodesulfobacteriota bacterium
CTGACAGGGGCAGTGAAATTTTTTTTATGATTTTATAATGATAATTATGTTTGCTGCACCGGCCGTTTAAGAGTTTTTTCTCTGTGTCAGCCAGGAAAAAGCATACACTGGATACGTTGAAAATGATATTAAGCCCGTTTTCTACGGTCCGGCAGATGTCTTCCATGGTGTCTGCAGATAAGTAGTTTTTCAGGCAGATAAAAAATTTTTGATCCTTTATCACAGCTGTTCAGCCGTGAAATTTTTTTAGCCATAAACAGGATTTTTACAATGGGAAGGGCCTTTGCAACCCTGTCTGCCGGTGCATCTATGTATAAAAGGGCATCACACAAAAGCGGGCTGAGGGCCCATTTTTTAAACAGCCAGGCGCTGACTTCAGGGGTGGTGGTGGTGAAGAGTTCTTTTTCTCTGATTAAAAGGCCCTCTGGATCTGTTTTTGAATCTGGTGTCAGCAGTGGCTTGTAGGTGTCGGGAAAATTCTGGATCAGGACCAGCCGGCCCATGTCATGGAGAAGGCCAGCCAGGAACGCTTCTTCAGGCGCAGCAAGTTCAGATATCTCTGCCAGTTTTTTTGCTGCAAGGCCGCATTTGCAGGCTTGGAACCAGAAGGAGCTCATGTCAAATTCAGGCAGCACTTTGGCAAGCTTAAAAAAATGCATGGCTGAAGCGCTTATGGCAATATTTCTGATGGTATCTCTGCCAAGGTAGATCACTGCGGTTTTAACAGTGCTGATCTCTCCTGGAAAATTGATATACCCTGAGCGCAGTATCCCGAGCAGTTTAGCTGTTATTCCCGGATCAGCCGAAATGATGGCCGTCAGACCGCGGGTACTTGTTTCACTGCTGCTGCAGGCCTTGACAAGGTTCAGCATGACCTCGGGCAGTTTGGGAAAATTCTCTGTTTTCCTGAGCTGTTTAAATATTTGATCTTTTGAAAGCATGGTAAATGAAGATATAAATGCTTTCAATTGATAAATCAAGTGGACAGGTGTTTTTTTTAAATAGTTTTTTAGATAATGGTTAATATACTTGACATTTGGGTTATTATCTGGAAAAGTTACTTGTTAAATGTAAAGGCAGTGTTTAAACAGATTTGCTCACCAGGAATTAATAATTAAAAAAGCCAGGTTGTGATTTCCTGACAGGTGCAGGTCTGAAAGCTTTCCTTACAGGCAAAACAAAAAGGACGGGTTTTGTCTGAAATATTATTGGCTTAAAGTTTCATTTAAACAGGAGGTTCCATGATTGTTGCGGAGAGAAAACCCTTTGATGAGATAAAGAGCATGGTGGCCGGATACAAAAAAGTACTGACCATTGGCTGCGGTACGTGTGTTGCAGTTTGCCTGGCTGGCGGATCTAAAGAAGTTGAGACCCTCAATGCCGAGCTGAATCTTGCATTTGCAGATGAGCCTGTTACCTTTGATGGAGAGACCCTGGAAAGGCAGTGCGATATGGAGTTTCTTGCAGAACTGGATGCAAAGGCCGATCAATACGATGCCTTTCTTTCCATGGCCTGTGGTGCAGGTATACAATTCCTTGCCGAACGTTTTCCTGACAAGCCGGTTTTCCCGGCAGTCAACACCTCTTTTATAGGGGTGAACCTGGACGTGGGATGGTATGAAGAAAAATGCCGGGCCTGCGGAAACTGCGTTCTTGGGTTAACCGGCGGGATATGTCCGGTGACCATGTGCGCCAAATCCCTGTTTAACGGTCCCTGCGGGGGAACGAACAACGGCAGCTGTGAAATTGATCCGGAACAGCCCTGTGCATGGTTCAAAATTTACGAACGTCTTGTTGCCCAGGGCAGGCTGGATCAGATCATGGAACTCTCTCCACCCAATGACTGGAGCAATCAGAAGCCCAGAACAATTATCCAGCCGGGATATGAAGAGCGGGTTAAGGCTCAGGGGTAATTTGAAAGGTCATTTTTGTGATAATCATTACTATTTGAGGGAGAGAAAAATATGAAGTCAGAAAGCAATCTTGAAAAAGTACTGGAAGCCGGACACTTTGCCTTTACCGGGGAAGTAGGGCCGCCACGGGGTGCAAATGTTGATGCATTAAAGGAAAAAGTCGCCCATTTAAAAGGCATGGTGGATATGGCTAATATAACAGACAACCAGACGGCCATGGTAAGGATGTCATCCTGGGCCGCGGCCCTGATATGTCAGGAAGGCGGGGTTGAGGCCAATTACCAGATGGTGTGCCGGGACAGAAACAGGCTGGCCATGCAGGCGGATATCCTTGGCGCATATGCCCACGGCCTGAAGAATATTCTCTGTCTTTCCGGTGATCATCAGATGTTTGGTGATCATCCCCAGGCCAAGGGGGTCTTTGACCTGGATTCAATGCAGCTGGTGTATATGGTAAAGAAAATGAGGGATGAAGGGAAATTCCTTGGGGGAGCAGATATTGACGTGCCTCCGAAAATGTTTATCGGCGCAGCCGCCAATCCCTTTGCCGATCCGTTTGAGTGGCGGGTGTACCGTCTTGCCAAAAAGGTCAATGCCGGGGCTGATTTTATCCAGACCCAGTGTGTTTACAATATGGATAAGATTCGCGAGTGGATCAGGCAGGCCAATGATATGGGTCTGACTGAAAAAGTACATATCCTTGCCGGTGTAACCCCCATGAAGAGCGTAGGTATGGCAAGGTATATGCAAAAAAAGGTGCCCGGCATGGATGTGCCCGAGGAACTCATTACCCGGCTCAAGGGCGTGGATAAGAAAAAGGTCGCTGAGGAGGGCATTAAAATTGCCTGCGAGCAGATCCAGGAGTTTAAGGAAACCAAGGGGATAGCAGGTGTTCATCTCATGGCCATTGAATGGGAGCACAAAGTTCCTGAAATTGCTGAAAGAGCAGGTATGCTGCCAAGACCATAAATAAATTAACGATGAACGGGGAGCAATTTAAAGATAAATTGTTCTTCCCGGCGTGTTTTTGTTAATTGTTAATAAGAGGAGTTTCCAATTGAGTGATAAAACCGGAAAAATGATGGTAGTCGGGGGTGGAATTGCCGGACTTACTGCGGCATGGGAGCTTTCCAGGCAGAATATAAATGTGGAGCTTGTCGAGAAGACCTGTTTTCTTGGAGGCCACAGCATTGGATTTACCTGTAAAGCAACGGAAAAATGCCAGCAGTGCGGGGCGTGCAGTGTTGAACAGATGCTGGCAAATGTTGTTAATGAACCCCTGATTAACGTACACTTAAGAACAGAAGTTAAGGAAATGGAAAAATCCGGCGGAATAAAGGCTGTATTGACAAAGACCGCTTTTGACCCTGAAACCCCAAAGGTCTTAACCGGGTTTTCCAGATACAATAATCCTTTGTATGTTGAAACGGCAAAAGGTGACAATGGCGCTCCTGAAGGGGTTGTCAGTATTGAGGATCTGGGAACGGAAGGTGAGATCACAGTGGATGCGGTCGTTCTGGCAACCGGCTATACCCCTTTTGATCCCGGGAAAAAAGCCACCTATGGCTATGGCAAATGGGAAAATGTCATTACCGGTATGGAACTTGAGCATATGCTCAGGGAAAATTCAACCATTGTAAGACCGTCCGACGGTAAGGCCCCTGAAAAGATCGCATTTATACAATGTGTTGGATCAAGGGATGAGCGGCTCGGCAATCTGTGGTGTTCTGAAGTATGCTGTGCCTATGCCATGCGCATGTCCGCCAATATCAAGTACAATCGGCCGGATACGGATATTTCGATTTTTTACATTGATATTCAGAACACAGGAAAAGAATTTCCTGTGTTTTATGAAAAAATAAAAACCGACGTCAGATTTGTCAGAACCATACCGGTTGATATTTATCCCCTTGAAAATGATCGGCTGAGGCTCCGTCATATGATTGAGGAAGACGGCATACCGGTTTCTGAAGACTACGATCTTGTGGTTCTTTCCGTAGGCATCATGCCAGGTGATGACACACAGACAATAGGAGATGTATTCGATACCCCTGTAAACGAGGATGGATTTCTTGACAGCAATGCACCCCAGGGCATTTTTATTGCGGGAACAGCTGCCGGCCCTGGAAGTATTGCAGATACCATTGCCGATTCAGGAAAAACAGCCTTTGAAGCCATGAAATATCTGGGGGTGATCAAATGATGGAAATAAATATAAGCAAAGATGTACTCATACTTGGAAGCGGAACCGCAGCGGTTGAAGCTGCCAGGGCCGTTGTTGCCTCGGGGTATAACGCTGTGGTGGTCGGCAGAAACGAGGTTCAGGTGCCGGACGGTGCGGAAATCATATCCAATGCCGGTCTCTCTGACCTGGCCGGTCTGGCTGGTGATTTCAGGGCCACCATTGTCAGGGATGGTGAAACCATTGAACGCGGTTTTGGCGCTGTGGTGGTTGCCCCTGAATATGAGAAACAGCCTTTGAACGCCGGCTATGGACTGGCTTTGAGTGATAAAGTGGTCACCCAGTCCTGGATGGAAAATTTTCTTGATACAGACCAGGGCAAAAAAACCCTTTCCAGTGATAAAGGGGCGACGATTGCCTTTGTCACGGGATTTGCCCAGGAGGGATGCCCAGACACCACAAGACGGGTGCTAACCTCAGCTCTGGCAGTGCAGGAGCTGGAGAACTGCAGCGCCTATATCTATGCAGGCAATGTCAAGGTGGCAGATAAAGGCCTTGAAAGACTGTTTACAATGGGCCGCCATAAAGGGGTGGTCTGTTTTAAACCCGGGGACATGCCTGAGATAACAGATGATAACGGCAGTTTGAAAATTTTTGCCAAAGATCCGGTGATCAGAGAAGAGATCGCCCTTGAGCCGGATTATATTGTTGTGGAAGAAGGCCTGCAGCCCGGTCCCGAAGAAAAGGAAACGGCCGCCATTCTGAGAATAGACACGGATTTTCAAGGATTTCTGCCCAGCAACAATGTGCACAGGTTCCCGGCAAACTCCAATAGAGAAGGTATTTATGTGGCAGCGGATGCCGCTCAGGCAGTGAATGCTGCCCTTCAGGTAAAGGCCTTTATTGGCAATGGTGTTAAAGAAGTTGCCGAGGACAGGGCTGTTGTTGATGAAAACAAGTGTGTGATTTGTCTGACCTGTTACCGGTGCTGCCCCCATGGGGCCATTTTCTGGAAGAACGGGTCTGCTGTTATTTCTCCGGTTGCCTGTCAGGGGTGCGGGATCTGTGCCAGTGAGTGTCCAATGGATGCCATACAGATCGGGGAGTTCAGGGATGAAGATCTTAAACAAGAGGTATCCGCAGCTGTAGAAGACTCTAAGCAGGACGGCCTTTCAATTGTGGCCTTCTGCTGCCAGAATTCAGCACTGGAAGCCGGCCAGGCGGCCATGGATTTTGGCGCTGATTTTCCAAAGGGGTTCAGAATGGTAAAGGTGCCCTGCGCCGGCAAGGTTGAAGTTGAATTTATCACCAATGCCCTTGTTCTGGGAGCAGACGGTGTGATTGTGGCAGCCTGCCATGAGGGAAACTGCAAGGCTGAACAAGGAAATATTTATGCAAAATGGCGGGTTGGTGAGATACGCCAGCGCCTGGAGGCCATGGGGCTTAATAAGGAAAAGGTGGCATTTATAACTGTTGCATCCAATATGGCCGATGATTTCCATGGAAAGGTAAGTGCTTTTGCAGACAGCATCAAAGCATAACCCCTTACCATACTGAAAACGGTTATGAACACGTCATAGGGGATTTTCGCGTCATAAGCGGGTTTTCCCTTTGGGGGGATGATTTTGAGCGGCAGCTGTCAGTATTGATACTGAAAACAGCTGCCGTTCACTTTAAATCAGATCTGGTGACCCTTTAAATCTGATCAGGCGACCATGGGAACGGTAAGCCCGCCGTCCATTAAAAACAATATCTCTGCATTTTTACCCTTTTCCTCAACTGCTTTGTCAAGCGCTGCCTGGAGCGTGTCAAAGGGTTTGATAAAGAGTTTTGAAATCACATCCTTTTCAATATCAGTGACCGCCCACATTTGTGCCCACATGCCGATTTCAGCCATTTTGGCGGCTTTGTGATATCCCAGTACATATTTTTTTTCTATGGTCTTGAGGGCCTCTTTTGGCGTGCTGCAGCTGCCCAGAAGATCGGCAAATGCCTTGCCCCCGATACCGCACCTGCATTTGGTCACAAGGATTATGATGCCGTTTTCCTTCAGGGCCAGTTTGGCATTGTCAATGCCCTTCTGGGCTTGGTAGAGATCTATGTCCTGGGGAAATTTAACCACAGAAACCACAATATCAGCCTTGTTTTTCAAAGGGGCGGCAAAAACCTCATTGGCACTGTCTATGGCCGCAGAAAATGAATCATGGATATCCCCGGCCGTTGCTGCATAAATGCCGTGATTTTTGTCAAGCACGGTCATTATGGCAAAAATTTCATTTTTTACAGTTTTGATGGCATCTTCCATATCTTCATGCACGGGGTTTCCCTTTAATGCAAGGGCTTTGGCCTCAGGTGCCAGGGCCAGTTTATGGTTCTGCTCAATGGTGTTATACCCTGCAATTCCCGGGAGAAAGGATTTTCTGCCCCCGGTGTACCCGGCAAAATAATGGGGCTCCACAGACCCGATGATCATTATTTTATCGGCGTTAACCCCTGCCTTGTTCACATACATGTCTGTGCCGTTGGATGAGGTGCCGAGAAAAATCATATCCGCTTCTTTTTCTGCCTGATGAACAATAATCCTGTCTTTGATGGTGTCATATCGGGGGCCGAATATCTGCAGGAATTCTTCTTTGGTGGGTCCCCTGTGGGCGCCGGTGGCAATGATGAATTGTACAGGAACTTTCATGATATCGTCAAAAATAATATCAAGGATCTGCCGGGTTGGGGTGGGCCGCGTGGCATCGTTGACTATGACAAGAAGGTCTTTGGCATCAGTGAGAAAGTCGGTCAGGTTTTTGCTGTTAACAGTATTGTTAATGGCAGTTTCAATTGTTTGTTGAGGATCACCGATAGCAACATCGTTTGCCTCTAAAAAACTTGTTGCGATATCGTCGCTGATTTCAGCTCTCAGCGTTCCGTCTTTACCATAGGGCAGTTTTATTTCCATAGTGATGTCCTTATTGGTTAAAATCTAAAATTGTCCTGATTTTTATTTTATTAATGGGCCCAGGGTATTTATTTTGTCCATGAAAGTGTTGATTTCTGACTGGAACCCGGCTTTGTCACCATGGGCGATCTGCACCAGCTGGATTCTGTCGGGATCAATGTCCATTACCTCCAGGGCGCTTTTCAGATATTTAATATGGGCTTTGGCTTTGACGTTTCCGTCATGCTCACAGTCCCCGTCCGGGCAGCATGCAACAAGGACACCCCAGGCCTTGTTGAGAAATGGTTCAATGAGCTGAGCCTTCTGAAGCCGTCCGCCGCACATATTGATAAGGATTTTATACTCCGGCGGCTCATCCGGGTCAGGTCCGGTGGCGGTTTGAAAATCAGGATAATAAGACCAGTTGCAGCCGAAAACGATGGCTTTGGCATTGTCCTGTTTGAGAAACCGGGTGACCTCATTGTCCAGGTATGCGCGGTCTGTTCCGTAGGTGTTCTGGATTTCTATGGTCTGCCGGGGGCAGACATCCACGCAGATTCCGCACCCCTGGCACTTAACCGGGTCCGTTATAATGACGCCGTCTTCAAAGTATCTTGCCTCATGGGGACAGGCCCTGACGCAGGCCAGGCAGCAGACGCAGTCCAAACCGGTTACAGACGTCGTCCCCGGCATTTCAAATTCAGTGCCTGCAAAGTCGGCCTTGGCATCTGTGAAGATATCTGTCAGGGGAACACCGCTGGAACAGGCAGCTTCACATCGTTTACAATAAAAACAGGAAAAGAGTTTGTCTGCTACATAGGTGGAGGGTTCAAGTTCTCCTGACAGGAGACCGTAAAGCATGACAAGCCGTGCCCTTGGCGCATCAGATTCCCATCGGGTGAATTTGGTCAGGGGGCAGTGTTCATAGCAGTAGCCGCATCTGATGCAGTTGTCCAGTGTCATTTTCCATTTTTCAGTATTTTTAAATTCCATTTTTTTAGTTTCCATTGTCTATCCTGTTTGTGTTTTAAGAGCAGGGCAGAAAGTCAAACATTTCCCGTTTTTCCGCCCTGCTGATGTGTGATGGTTGTTTGTTTTCTTTATACGCATCATGATGCCGTGCATCACAACAAATTATGAAATTTGAATTGTCTTGTTTCAAGTTTCTTATAAATTATGCAACCATATATCTCAGATTTGTGGCCGTCACCCAGTCATCCGGCGCCTGCATGAGTTTTCCGGGATTGAGAATATTATTGGGGTCAAAGGCTTGTTTAATTCTATTCATCAGATCCAGGGAGTCGGATTTTTCAAGCTGAAACGCCGGGGCTTTGGACAGACCAATACCGTGTTCTGCTGATGTGGTTCCTTGAACAGAACGGACATACTCGTAAATTTCTGCCACTGCCCGTCGGGCGGAGTCCCATTGATCCTTCCGGGTCGGCGCCATAAGTATTTTGGTGTGCATGCAGCCTGAACCGCAGTGGCCGTAGGCGGTCATGATAATATTGTTACGGTCTGCAATTTCATGGATTTTGGCCGCTGTTTCAGCCATTTTAGAGTAGGGCACCGCCATATCATCGGCAAGAGAGGTGCTGGACAATGTATCAGAGAACTTAGAGAGCGCAGGAAAGAGTTTTTTCCGTCCAAGAAAGATTTTCGTCCGTTCATCCGGATCGTAGCTGCTTGTGATGCCGGTGCCGTTGTTTTTTTCACAAAAGGTTTTCATGCTGTTGATTTCAAAGTCAACCGCCTCCTTAGCCATGCCGTCTGCCTCGTATAGCAGGATGGCGGCCACGTCGGGCAGTCCGAGATCCATGGTTTTGTTGACCGCCTTTATGGCAACATTGTCCATCAGTTCCAGCATGGACGGAGAAACCCCGCCGCCCATGATATCAGAAATGGCATTGCCTGCATCCTCCAGCTGGTCAAAGTTTGCCATGCCCAGACATCTGAATTTCGGGATGGGAACGAACTTTAAAGTGGCCTCCACCACCACCCCGAGGGTCCCTTCAGAGCCCACGATGAGTTTGTGCAGCTGATACCCGGTGGCTTCCACACGGGTATGGGCCCCTAAAGTGACCAGGTCACCATTGGCAAGCACCACCTTCATGCCAAGCACTGAATCCCTTGTGGCCCCGTATTTTACGGAACGTACCCCGCTGGCATTGTTGCCGATTTCACCCCCGATGGTGGCGATCCTGCTGGATGCCGGTGTGGGGGGGAAAAATACGCCGTAGGGTTTTAATGCCGTGTTCAGATCATCATCCACCACACCGGGTTCAACCCGGCAGTACGTATCCGGGGGATTGATTTCAAGGATTCTGTTCATGTTCTTCATGTCCAGAATAATGCCTTTTTCAATGGCCACTGTCTGGCCGCACATGCCGGAGCCCCCGCCCCTGGAGATGACCGGCACTTTTTTTTCATTTGCCCATTTCAGTATCTCCTGGACCTGCTGTGTATTCTCAGGTCTTACCACCACATCGCCTGGTGCAGAGTGCACAGATGAGTCTGAACCGTAAATATAAAGATCTGCGGGATCAGATTTTACATTCTGTTCACCAACAATTTGTTTGAGCCTGGGTATATCTATTTTTTCCATTACCCTGTCCTTTTTTTATGGTCATTTGTCAACGCTGTAAAAAACGCGGTATTTAAGTTTTAAAAAATCCTTTTTTCTAAACATCTGAATACAGAATAAAGAAATCAGGGTTTTCTGAATACAATTAAATATATTATAAGTACTTTATGTCTTTTATGCAACGTTGAGGTTCAGATCGCTTCCTTCCAGAATTTCCTGAATCTGAGGAAGAAGAAAATCCTGCTATCTTTTGTTTTTTTTATCTATTCATATACAAAAAAAAAGTTTAACGTCGATGATAATTCATTTTTTTTTATGCCGGGGGAAGCAGTATATCCCAGGAGCTGCCTTACAGGCAGGTACAGCCTTTTACTGGAACAGGACAGGGTTTCATTTTAACAGAGAATTTATTCATAAGAGAAATACAGAATCGATTGAGTTTAAAAAAAATCACCGAAAACTGTTCGCCCTGCCTTGTTTTATATCAGGTAATAAAAAATTCCTTTAATGTCTTGATAAAAAAAAATATCATCGTTATGATTGTTCCAATTTTTTTTCATCTGCCAGGGCTGAAGTTGAACTAGAATCGGGAAGGCCGGCCGTGGGGAAGTTGTTATGATTTTTGTTTAACAAGGTTTGATTTGGTTGGTCAATATAGATATAGATTTTTGGTATATCCCTGGGCGGCCATGGATGATGTGCACGTCGGTTATACTGGAAAACAGGAGGTGCAGGACAGAATGAAACATACCATTGTTTTTGAACCATATAAGAGGGAAGTTAAAATTGACAGGGATGAAACTGTCCTCAGGGCGGCCATGGAGGCAGGCGTCCATATCAATGCATCCTGCGGGGGACAGGGAATCTGTGGAAAATGCAAGATTTTAATTGAAAAAGGGGAAGTTGAAGGGGGGATATCTGAATACCTTTCTGAAGAGGAACAGGAAAAAGGATATCGTCTGGCCTGCCTTTCAAAGGTCAAGTCTGATCTTGTTGTCCGCATCCCCGTAGAATCAGAAATTGATACCAGTGTGCTGACCTTTAAGCCGGCGTTTCGGCATACAGCAAAGATTGAAACCCTTGATTTGAATGAATTAAAAGAAGAAGGCATTTTTTTCCCTCCTGTGGAAAAAAAGTATATAGAACTTGATCCCCCTTGTGCTGAAGACAATATAGCGGATTATGAACGGTTTATGCAGGCCCTTAAATTAAAACATGACGAGCACCGCCTTGTTGCGGACCTGAATGTCATAAGACGGTTTCCCGATCTTGTCAGGGAAGCGGATTTCAAGGTAACGGCAACCCTTGTCAGGCCGGTAAGGGATACGGGTAAACATCAGATTGTAAATATTGAGAGGGGAAACACCTGCGAGCGCAATTACGGGATTGCCATGGATATCGGCACGACAACCATCTTCGGACAGGTGCTGGATCTGAATTCCGGCGAGGTTTTAGCTGAAGATGGTGATTTTAATGCCCAGATTTCCTATGGGGAAGATGTGATTTCCCGGATTGTGTTTTCAGAAAAGAAGGACGGCCTAAAAACCCTTCACAACGTCGTATTAAAGACAATTAACAAGGTGCTTGCCCATATTATAAAAAAAGCAGAGGTAAAAAAGAGTGAAATTACCACCATTATCCTGGCCGGCAATTCCACCATGACCCAGCTGCTTTTGAAAATCAATCCCAGGTACATCAGACGGGCGCCCTATGTGCCTGCATCCATTTTTTATCCGCCCTTTAATGCCGTAGACGTGGGGATTGATCTGGGAGAGCAGTGCGTGGCCCTGGTATTTCCCTGTGTGTCCAGCTATGTGGGCGGGGATATTGTGGCGGGCGTGATGGGCTCGGGCATGTATAGAAGAGAGGAGTTGACCCTGTACATGGACATTGGTACCAATGCTGAAATTGTCATAGGAAACAAGGACTGGATGGCATGCACGGCATGTTCGGCAGGCCCTGTGTTTGAAGGCGGGGGCATCACCTTTGGCATGCGGGCGGCCCGGGGCGCCATTGAGGATTTTTCCATTGATCCGATGACCTATGAGCCCATGATTGTGACCAAGGGAAACAAAAAGGCCAAGGGAATCTGCGGTTCCGGCCTGATAACGATTGTGGCCCAGCTGTTTGAAGCCGGTGTGATTGATAACAGAGGAAAAATTCACCGCAGAATTAAATCAGACAGAATAAGAGAAAAAGACGGCATCTGGGAGTATGTTCTGGTGTGGAAAGAGGCCACCCAGATTGAAAAGGATATCACCATTTCAGAGCCGGATATTGACAACCTGATCAGGGCAAAGGGGGCCATGTATTCCGGCGCACTGACCCTGCTTGAAGAAGTCGGGCTGACCATTGATGCCGTGGATACGATTTTTCTGGCAGGCGGATTCGGCAGTTATATAGACCTTGAAATGGCCATGACCATTGGGCTTATCCCTGAAACAGAACCGGAAAAGGTGAAATATCTCGGCAATGGGTCTCTTCTGGGGTGCAAAATGAGTTCCGTGACCAATAAAATCAGACGGGATGTCAGGGAGGTGGCCCGGATGATGACCAATTTTGAGCTGGCAGAAACCCCCTCATACATGGATCATTATGTGGGTGCGCTGTTCCTGCCCCACACGGAACTTCATTATTTTCCAAAACTTAAAAAACGCCTGGACGCTTTTAATGAAGCAAAGAACAAAGCGACATCCACGTCTTCTTCCTGAGGGGCAGCGCCTTTCGGACTGAAGTGCCGCGCCTTGCTTCCCCCTGCTCTGCTTCCCACCCGGGGCTCAGGGGGGATTTTGTACACAGAAACTGCAGTTGATCAAGGATAAACCTAACCAATGGAAAAAAACAATAATACGCTGGTCCGGTGTGTTGAGCTGGCCAGACCGGAACTTGGTAATAATACGGCTGATGCGGAACGACTTAAAAAAGCCCTTGAAAAGGATCTTGACACCCAGGGGATTTCCATCCCCCTGTCCATTATCGCCACCCTGCCTGAAAACTTGAGAAAATGGCAGCACAGGGTGAAATGTGTGGTTTTTAAAGGCGAGACGGCCTGGCATCTTGCAGCGGTCAAGAACCCTGAATCAGGAGAAAAACTGTATGGGATTGCTGCAGATATCGGGACAACCCGGATTGTCCTTCAGCTGATTGACCTTGAAACCGGTATAGCGCTTAAAGAGACAGCCTTTGACAACCCCCAGGCAGAAGTGGGACCCGATGTGCTGGCCAGGATCCACTATGCCGGTCAGAATGGAAATTCAGGGTTAGAAAGGCTTCAATGCCTTATCTTAAACAAGACAAATGAAAAGATGAATATGATCTGCCGAAAGTCTTTGATTGATCCTGAACAAATCTATCTGTTCTGCGGTGCCGGCAATACCGCCATGACCCATCTTTTTCTGGGTCTATATCCGTGCTATATCATAAGAGAACCCTATATCCCTGCGGTTAATCTTCTGGAGCCGGTAAAGGCAAGCACCATCGGACTTGATTTGAATTCAGATGCCCTTGCCTTTCTTTTTCCCAACACAGGGTCTTATTTCGGGGGAGATCTTATTTCCGGCATCTATTTTGCGGGTCTGCATAAACGGGAACAGACCTGCCTGATGGTGGATGTGGGAACCAATGCAGAGGTGGTGATAGGCAACAGGGACTGGCTTATCGCCTGCGCCGGCGCAGCCGGCCCTGCCCTGGAAGGCGGTATCAGCGATATGGGCATGACGGCCGGGCCCGGGGTGATTGACAGGGTGGGGGTTGATCCTGACACCGGAGAACTGTATATTCATACCATTGATGAACTCCCTGCCTTAGGGATCTGCGGTTCAGGCATGATTGATCTGGCAGCAGCCCTTTTTTTGTCAGGACGGATAGATATCAGGGGGAAATTTTCCAGGGAAAAATGCAGGGAAAAATTGTTTAATCAGAATGGGATTGACCATTTCAAACTTGTGGACCGCTCAATTTCAGGAACCGGCAGGGATATTGTCCTCACCCAGGTGGACATGAATTCCCTTACCAGTTCCAAGGCCGCCATGCACGCCATACTTGAGGTGATTGTCAATCAGACAGCCGGCCTTGAGTTTGATGATCTTGAAAAATTTTTTGTGGCCGGCACCTTTGGATCCTTTATCAATCCGGCATCAGCCATCTCCATTGGCATGCTGCCGGACATCCCCCTGGAGAAATTTGAAGTGCTGTGGAATTCATCATTAAAGGGTGCGGCCAAACTGCTTGTTCATGCCGATGGATTTGAGGAAGTGGAAACCATTAGATCAAAAATCACCTATATTGAGCTGAACGTGAACCAGAGTTTTATGAATATTTTCAGCGGAGCCAAATTCTATCCCCATACGGACCGGTCAAAGTTCCCTTCGGTCAAGCCCTTTGTTGAGATCTGACCATCAGATGTAGTCGATCAGTTTTCCAGTGGTGTTTCTGAGCCGCTGGCTGATGATCCTGGAAATTTTCCATAAAAGCTTAAACCCCAGTGCCGGGTTTTCCGCTGCAATCAATTGAAGTTTTTCCTTGGTGAGAAAAAAAATAATGGAATCCTGATTGGCAATGCCTGTTGCCGATCGGGATTCGTCATCCACAAGGGCCATTTCTCCAAAGGTATGGGATTTGTGCAGGGTGGTTATCTTTTTGGTTTCTCCCTTACTTTGTTTGTAGATATCAATGACGCCGCTGACAATGATCCCCATGCTTTTTTTAAGATCCCCTTCCCTGAAAACAACCCTGTCCTTCTTGGCCTTAACCGCCTTAATCGATTTTGATATAATACAGATCTGTTCCCAAGAGAATTCATTGGCCCAATTGGTTTGTTCAAGCAGTTCCGCATAGGACATAAAAACATCCTTAGTCCCTGTTTTTTGTTTTTTTTTTGTCCATTACCAGCTTTCCTTCTCTGACCTTCCGTCCAGTCGATGCGGTTCATAAGCCCATGGATAATATTGACCTCCCTAGTTTCAAGAACAGCCCGGCCGAAAATCCGCCTGAAGGTTCTGAGGATATGGTCTGGATTTTCAGAGTTAAGAAAGTCAATGCTTAACAGCGTCTGTTTCATATGGGCGTACATACGTTCAATTTTACTGATATCCGCCAGATCACCGGAAAAGGTCTTTTTTAAAGGATTTTTAATGCCGTGTTTTGAGATCTCATACAGACAGACGGTCAATGCATGGGACAGATTCATGGATGGGAACGCATTATGGGTGGAAATGGCGACAAAATACTGGCAAAGGGACAGCTCGGACGTGGTTAATCCGTTGTCTTCCCGTCCCAGAACAATGGCGCATTTTATATCATCCGGCAGTTCAGCTATTTTTTTACCGGCTGTTTCCGGCGTTAAAAAATTCTGTCTGTACTTTCCAGACCGTCTGGTGGTGCCGAAAGCGCAGTGACACCCTTTAAGTGCGCTGATAAGATCCTGGTGGATTTCTGCGTTCTCAAGGATGGGCAGTGATTTTAAAGCCATTTTTCTGGCCTCCCTGGAACGATAGCCCTGGCAGGGATTAACGAGTTTTAAACGTGAAAACCCGAAATTCATCATGGCTCGGCAGACTGCACCTATATTTAAGGGGCCCTGGGGCTCTACCAGTATAATTGTTGTATTGTCAAATGTCATCTGTGCTCAGCTCTGGTTTGTATGCTGGAAATCAAATAGAGGGCTTGATCATAACATCGGCCACCCTGGGGTGGGGTCTGGTTTCGGTTATTGCGCTTTTGTTTAAATTTGCCCCATTCTTTGCTGCGCCCCCATTGGCCTGTCCGTTAAGACCAGTTGTAGATTCCAGGGACCGGCCAGGGGAGATCAAACCCGTGATTTTTCAGAATCTGTATTCCTCTGTCCATGTTCAGGCCGATATTGTCAATGCCGTGGGAGTCATCTCCCGGGGCAACCTTGATGCCAAGCGTCCTTGCCTGTTTCAGAATGTCCGCTGATATGTAGGGTTCCTCAGCCCCCTTGTAGAGCGCCCTCAGGTTGAAATCCAGGATAAGATCCTTTTCTTTTATCAGTTCAAGGTTGCGCAGTATTTTTTCCCAAATCCTGGTTTTTTTTAGCCTTTGTTTATAATCTGGATCATACAGCCTGACCAGGTCAAAATGTCCGACCACCGAAGGTTCAAGTCCCTGGATCATTTTATACTGGGCATCAAAAAAGTTAAGGTACAGGGCATCTATCCCTCCGGATGCTTCAGCGGCCCGGGTGTAGTGGCTTTTGGAAAAATCAATGCATAGATCATTGACGTGGTGAACAGAGCCCACAATATAGTCGGGTTGGCACTGCTGGATCAGTTTTTCTAGAAACGGCTGAGAGCCGGTACAGGTTTCTGTTTCCATGCCGACGTACAACGTGATCTGATCCGCGTATTTTTTCTGGAGGCGCCGGGCTTCTTTCATGTATTTTAAAAACTGATGAAAAAGAACCTCAGATGACAGCTCGGCCTGTTTTTCATCCGGATATCTGAGGTCATCGCTCACCGGCGGCATATGTTCTGTCAGTCCGACCCAGTAAAATCCATGGGAAATATACGTTTTAACAATATCCTCAAGTTTGTCCCTGGCATGGACACAGAACTGGCCGCTGTGTCCTCCGTGTACGGAAACATATGATGGGTTCATGACATACTCCTCTTAGAGTCTCTGGATAATGTACAGATATGTTGGAAACCTGACTGCGCTTTTAATCCGGTTGAATGTAAACATTTTTTCCCTTGAGGGGGCGTTGACGGCAAGGGGAGACAAGTAGATGCAGCCTTTGGATTGAACTTTTGGCGTGCTTTCCCTTGCAAGTGCCATAAAAGACGGCATATGACCGGATGGCAGGGACTCATCCATGACAAAGTTTGACGTGATTTCAATATTCTCAAAGGTCGAATTGATTTCACGAATGGTCTGAAAGGCCTGACCCACCTTTTTCTCTGTAAGGGGTTTGCCGATATGATCCAGGGTCTCCTGGTCTGCGGATTCAAGACCGATGTTGATATAGGTTTTATAGTCCATCCGGTTCAGTCTGTCAAAAAGATCTGTTTCAGCATTTAAAAGGGAGTCTGCACTGCCAAAGAGAAACAGATAATTATCCTGGATATAGGAATTTTTAAAATTGAATTCAGCATAGGTTTTTTCAGCAGCATATAAAACAAGGCGTTTATCTGCATTCAGTGCATCATGCTGGCCGAGAAACACTGCGTTGTAGTTAACAATATCTTTGGCGTAGACCTGTTTTAACCGCTTTATTTCTTTGTTGATCTCGTTTTTTGTTTTTTCCCTGAAGGCACAGCCCGTTTTGACCCGGCAGAAGCTGCAGTTGTAAAGACATCCCGTTGAAATGTTCAAAGGGATGATATTGTAGTCAACATGCCGGGCATCCGGCGGCAGAACCGTTACCCGCTCCTTTGGGTCTGAATAAAGGGCATCAGCTTTTTTCTGCAGTATGTCAGGGGAGTTTGCTGCTGCGCTGCTCAGAAAGGCTTTTATTTTTTCATTTGTTACACAGGTTGATTCTGCAATTTTCAGCAGCTCACTGTGCCAGGTTCTGATAATTTTATCCACAGCCCTGGTTTTAAACGGCCGTCCTCCTGTGAGGGCGTTTGTGGGATACTGGAAATTGGGCAGGTAGTATTCCCCAATGGCCTCAAAAACACCGGTGTATCCCCCCGAGGAATAGTAGATCCAGTCGTTGCCCATGGTTCTTTTCAGCCATTCAAGGGGGTGTATCCATTTTTTATCCCTGCCTTTGGCCTTGATGATTTCATGGTTAAGATTAAAATGAAAGATAAATTCACGGGTTTCAATTTCTGAATACATCCCGTATTTGACGGGATAGCTTATTTTTGTATATTTATTGACGCCATTTATGGTTAATTTTATTTTTAAATCTTTATGGTTAAAGGTTTCCTGCATGGGTCATCCTTATGGTGACATCTTGTCATTGTCTGATAAACAGTGTTAAAATAGAAAATATTTTTTATCACGATTCAGGACGTCCTCAATCGAATTTTAATCTTATAGTCTGCCATTTTTTCCAGGGATTATGCAAGTTGTTTTTCTGATCAACCGATTTTTCTTGATAATTGTTTCCAATTAATGTATTTTATTAATAATGAGCTAAAGCGGTATAAATTGAATCCTTCAAAAGGGTGTTGAAATCGACCCTCTATTTTGGCATGTATTGTTAGTTATTTCAGGAAGTTATCTCATAATAATCATTATAGAGATAACCGACTGATTTTATTCAGAAAAGGCTGATCGATTTCAACACCCTTTTCAAGGGTCTATCCAGGTTTAATTTTTAACCTGCCGTTTTTTATATGAAAGTGTTAAGTTTTAAGTGTTAAGTTTTAAGCCAGTGACGGCAGACGGCTTTCATGATTTGTTGTGCACGTCAGGACATGTGGGTTTTATAAGAAACACTTGTCATAGCATTGCCACTGGCGGCGTTTCATTTTTCGTTGTGGCCGGGTCGGTGATCATGGTCCGGCCATGCCGGTTTATATGAAACAGGACAGTATATTTTTAAAATCAATCATAGGAATTAATTTATGAACTGGGATTGGGATAAGTTAAGGGAAAAACAGGAGCAGTATGAAAAAAAACGGTCAACCGGCGGTGGCGGAATGCCGGGTCCGCCAAACCTGGACGAGCTGCTGAAAAAGCTGAAAAACTTCAGGTTACCGGGCGGCATTCTTGTCCTGGTGGTTCTTTTTTTTGTATTTTTTGGCAGTTCGATTTTCTTTACAGTGGATGTGGATGAAGTCGGCGTGGTCCAGCGGTTTGGACGGTATGACCGTCTTACCCAGCCGGGTTTGAATTTTAAGTTTCCGGCGAGCATAGAAAAAGTAACCAAGGTAAAGATAAAGCGGGTGTATAAGGAGGAGTTCGGGGCGCAGTCTCTGGAAGACTACAGCAAGAGGACCTTTACCCGGGCCAGTGCAGATGTGGATGCAGCGCTGATGCTGACCGGTGATCTGAATGTAGCCATTGTTCCGTGGATTGTTCAGTACAGGATCGCAGATCCCTACAACTACCTGTTCAAGGTTAAAAATGTGACCAAGATTTTAAGGGATCTGGCCGAGTCCTCCATGAGAACCGTTGTGGGGGATAGAAGTATCAATGAGGTCATCTCCAAAAGAGAAGAAATTGCCGTGGAAGCAAGGCAGCGGCTCCAGGAGGAGCTCAGGCAGGCTGACACCGGTATCCATGTGGTCACCATAGAGATGAAAAAAACCAATGTGCCGGAACCGGTGCAGCACTCCTTTAACGCAGTAAACGAAGCGATTCAGGAAAAAGAGCAGCTCATATACAAGGCCCGGGAGGATTATAACAAGGCGGTTCCCGCAGCCAGAGGGGAAGCCCGCAGGGTTGTCAAGGATGCAGAGGGCTATGCCCTTAAACGGGTGAACCGTGCCAGGGGGGATGTGGCCAGGTTCAGTGATATTTACAATGAATATGTCAAGGCAGAGGATGTGACCAGGAGACGTTTATATCTTGAAGCCATGTCCGAGGTACTTCCCGGTATTGAGAAAAAATTTGTTATTGATTCAGATCAGAAGAATCTGCTGCCGTTTTTAAATATGGGGGGAGGGACAGGGTCCCTTTCTGCCCTGAAAGGTCAAGGTGCTGAAAAATGAAAAAATATCAGGGAATAAGTATTGGACTGGTTGTGCTGGCAGCCTTTGTTGCTTTTAATTCAGCGTATATTGTAGATGAAACCGATCAGGTGGTTATCACCCAGTTCGGCGAGGTTATCAGGGAACCTGTCACCACGCCCGGCCTGAATTTCAGGATTCCTTTTATCCAGAAGTCCAATTATTTTCCAAAAAACCTTCAGGGATGGGATGGTGATCCCGGCCAGATTCCCACCAAGGACAAAACCTATATATGGGTGGATGCCTTTGCCAGGTGGCGGATAGTTGACCCGGTAAAATATTTTCAGACTGTTGGAAACCTGGTTTCAGGCCTTTCACGTCTGGATGATATTATTGACCCTGCAGTGAGAAATCTGATCACATCCTATCGTCTGGTGGAAAGTGTCCGCAACAGTGACCGCCCCATGGATACTTACAAACTGCTGGAACAGGTTAGCCTGGGCGATATGGCTTCAACTGGCGATGCAGTTTCAGCGGATATGGATGAGGACATTAAAAAGGAAAGACGGTCCAAGTACAGGATTAATGTTGGCAGGTCAAAGATCACTCAGAAGATAATGGCCCAGGCCCAGCCCAAGGTGGACAAGTTCGGTATTGAACTGGTGGATATAAAGATCAAGCGGATCAACTATGTGGCTGATGTCAGAAAGGCGGTTTACGGCAGGATGGTGGCAGAAAGAAGCCAGATTGCAGAAAAATTCCGGTCAGAAGGAAGGGGGGAGGCCAGCAATATTCGCGGGGACAAGGAAAAGGAGCTCCAGGGAATCGAGTCCCTTGCCTATAAAACAGCCGAGGAGATTCGCGGACGCGCCGATGCCGAGGCCACAGCGATCTATGCCAGGGCATATGGTGTGGATCCTGAATTTTATTCTTTCTTTAAAACCCTTGATATCTACAAAAATACTTTGGATAAGGAGACAACCCTGGTATTGTCAACAGATTCTGAGTTCATGAGATTTTTAAAAGGGATTAAATAAAAAGCCCCTGTCTGGATAAACCAGGTGTTAATTCCAATTTTAAGCAAAAAAGGGGCCCAGACTTGAAAAATCTGCGCCCCTTGAAACCTGTATTCCATAAAACTTAAAGGCCTATTTGCCCTTGCGTCTCTGATGCCTTGTCTTGGCAAGGAGTTTTCTGTGTTTATGTTTCCTCATTTTTTTCCGTCGTTTTTTTATGACACTTCCCAAATAATCACCTCCTCTGAAAGATTTATACATTGAAAAATATGTGGTAATATAAATGTATAGCATATCCTTTTAAGAAATGTCCATTGTTTTTTAACGCCTTTGGATTATACGGCCGGGGCAGACCCGCGGCTGTCAGAATAATTTATGCCGGCTTTAACTCTTTTATTCCAATTTTATTTTAGAGGGTAAATGAACAGCAATACAGAATTTACCAGTTTTGAGCTGCATCGTCTGGGTGAAGCGGTTCTGCTTGCCGAAGAGCTTGTCAACGAGTTTTATAAAATGTCCTCGTCCCACTGGCTGAAAAACCGATATGATATCAAGACGGCAAAAGATCTTGCCCCCCATGAGATCATAAAAGGGCCTTTTGCCCAGGTTCTCGGCTATGTGGCCAAAAAAAAGAACGTCTGCCTTGAATCCTTTTCCTTTAATTTTTATACCATATGTCTTCAGGACAAGACCATCCTGGATTTTCTTGAAAAAAACAAAGACTTTGGGTTTTTTCCCTTTCTTGTCTATATCCTGGTCCATGAACTGGTTCATATTGTTAGGTTCAGCAAGTTTGAACAGCGGTATTCAGCCTCTGAAATGTCAGATATAGTGGACCGGGAAGAGAAAAAAGTCCATGGGTTAACCCAGAAGATTTTAAAGCGGGTGTCCATAGCCGGGATGGATAAAATCCGTAAATATTACAGGCAAAGCCCTGAAAATTTAAATTTTGACAAAGTTTTTTAAATTTTGCATTTCCCCACCTTGACAAGGATTAAAGACTGACTACTTTATCCTTGAATTTATGAATGGATAAAACCAAAAAATGCGGAGAAAGAAAAAATGCCGATTTATGAGTATGAATGTATGGATTGCGGAAGGATAGAAGAGGCTTTCCAGAAGATTTCAGATGAGCCTCTCAAGGTGTGCAGACACTGCCATGGCAGGCTGCATAAACTGATTTCCCAGAGTTCATTTCATTTAAAAGGCTCAGGATGGTATGTTACCGATTACGGCGGAAGCTCAAAAAAGGGATGCGCCGATCCCAGGCCTTCAGAACCCACTGACAAGACCAGTACAAAGTCAGAAAAAGCTCCAGAAAAAACAAAAAAACAAAAATGAGACCTGATGTTTTTTGTGGAGTCCTTTTAAATATAACCCTAAATCAAATTACAAATAACGTTTTAAGGAGATTGAAATCATGAGTCTAAGACCATTACAGGACAGAATTCTTGTTGAGCGTGTAGAGGAGCTTGAAAAAACCAAAGGGGGAATCATTATCCCTGATACAGCCAAGGAAAAACCTGCTGAAGGCAAAATCGTTGCCATGGGCAACGGCCGTGTGGGCGATGACGGAAAGCTTGTTCCCATGGATGTCAAGGTCGGGGATACAATCCTTTTCAGTAAATATGGCGGAACAGAAGTGAAAATAGATGGCAGTGACTATCTGATTATGCGCCAGGATGATGTCCTTGGTGTGGTTGAGTAACCGGTTTTGTTTTTATTTCAAATTTTAACCTGAACTTTAAATACATATAAAAATGGAGGCCGAACAATATGGCTAAAGAGATTAAATACAGTTCAAAAGCGCGTGAAGCAATGCTTAAAGGTGTAAAGACCCTTGCTGATGCTGTGGTGGTTACCCTGGGACCCAAGGGAAGAAATGTGGTTATTGAAAAATCCTGGGGAGCTCCCAATGTTACAAAAGACGGCGTAACCGTTGCAAAAGAAATTGATCTTGAAGATAAATTTGAAAATATGGGCGCCCAGATGGTTAAGGAGGTTTCCAGTAAAACCAGTGATATGGCCGGTGACGGCACAACCACAGCCACTGTGCTTGCCAGAGCAATTTATGAGGAAGGACAGAAACTGGTTGCTGCAGGTAATAATCCCATGGGAATCAAACGGGGGATTGATGTTGCTATTGTAAAGATCAGTGAATATCTTGAGACTGTCAGCAAACCGACAAAAGATCAAAGAGAGATTGCCCAGATTGGAACCATTTCAGCCAATAATGATGAAACCATCGGTAATATTATTGCAGAGGCAATGGGAAAGGTCGGCAAAGAAGGGGTTATTACCGTTGAAGAGGCAAAAGCCATGGAAACCACACTGGATGTGGTTGAAGGGATGCAGTTTGATCGCGGTTACCTGTCCCCCTATTTTGCAACCAATACTGAAAAAATGACAGCTGAGCTGGAAAATCCCTTTATTCTGATCTGTGATAAAAAAATCTCCAGCATGAAAGATCTCCTCCCCATACTTGAGGAAGTTGCCAAGATGGGCAAACCCCTTGTTATTATATCAGAGGATATAGATGGCGAGGCCCTTGCCACACTGGTTGTCAACAAGATTCGCGGTACGCTGAATGTGGCGGCTGTAAAAGCCCCTGGATTCGGTGACAGAAGAAAGGCAATGCTTGAAGATATCGCTGTGCTTACCGGCGGCCAGGTGGTTTCAGAAGATGTCGGGCTCAAGCTTGAAAATGTCGGGGTAAACGATCTTGGACAGGCCAAGTCCATTGTCATTGATAAAGACAACACCACAATTGTAGATGGAAACGGTGCCAGAGAAGACCTTGAGGCCAGGGTAAAGATGATCCGTGCCCAGGCTGAAGAGACCACGTCTGATTATGACAAGGAAAAACTCCAGGAAAGACTGGCAAAACTCATTGGCGGCGTTGCCGTGATCAGCGTGGGTGCAGCCACTGAAACTGAAATGAAGGAGAAAAAGGCAAGGGTGGAAGATGCATTGAACGCAACCCGTGCTGCAGTTGAAGAGGGAGTCGTTGCAGGCGGCGGTGTTGTCCTGGTCCGGGCAGTCACATCCATTGAAGGGCTCTGCGAGGATGAACCTGAAGAAAAACTGGGTGTGGCTGTTGTTGCCAGGGCCATTGAAGAACCCCTGCGTCAGATTGCAAATAATGCCGGCGTGGAAGGGTCTGTTGTGATAAACAAGGTAAAGGAAGGCAAGGATGCCTTTGGATACAATGCCAGACTTGATAAATATGAAGATCTCATCGAAGCGGGAGTCATTGATCCGAAAAAGGTGGTTAGATTTGCGCTTCAGAATGCCGCAAGCGTTGCTTCAGTGATGCTCACAACCGAAGCCATGATCGCTGAAAAGCCTGAAAAGAATGAAGGCGGAATGGGCGGAGGAATGCCCGGAGGCGGAATGGGCGGAATGGGCGGCGGAATGCCCGGGATGATGTAGCCTGACTGCATTGTTTTGGGTTTAGCTCTGTATAACGACCATGATGCCCAGCATCACAACGACGAATAAAACTTGAATGAGGCCAGCCCTTGTTTCAAGTTTCCTGAAAAAGCCCCTGGCCAGGACAACGGCAAGGGGCTTTTTTTTATTTGCCGTGCTTGACAATAAAGAAAGTCTTGTATACGATAATACGGTTAAATCAAGCTTGATTTGTACATTGCTGTACGTTTAGGGATCTGGAAGATCCCTTAAACTCGATTACCAGAATTTTATGGAAGGGCCGATTAAGAGCCCCCAGCGGTTGCCTGTCAGGAACATTGAGAACCAAAGGAGATCAGACTTTTTCCGTCGTTCTCGTTTCTGACAGGCAACCGCTGGGGGCGGTGCTTTCCAAAAAACTTGATGATCGAGTTAAACAGGATGATTTTTTATAGACAGGAGTTCTGATTGTATGATCCCTGAATCAAATGGAATATTTCACATGCTATACAGCGCAGGCCCTGTTGTTAAGCTTGTTCTGCTGC
Source organism: Thermodesulfobacteriota bacterium (assembly GCA_034660495.1). Lineage (GTDB taxonomy): Bacteria > Desulfobacterota > Desulfobacteria > Desulfobacterales > Desulfobacteraceae > DATFJZ01. The sequence goes on from JAYEJJ010000183.1 coordinate 24,165, forward strand.
TGCTGCTGTTTTTTTCAATTACCTCCTGGGCCATTATTTTCATAAAATACAGATATGTGAGAAGGGCTTACAGGGAATCGGTTGATTTTACCGATCTGTTCTGGCAGTGCCGCAGCCTTGCAGATGCCTTTTCCAAGGCAAAGGTATTAAAGACAAGTCCGGTTGCCCGGGTGTTTATCACCGGATACCTTGAATTGAAAAAAGGCGGGGCAGCCCGGGATGATGAGGGCAGCCCCCCGGCTTATACCTTTAATGCCCTGGGCGGTGTAAACAGGGCTTTGAGGCGCTCCATCAATGTTGAGGTAAGACGTCTTGCCCAGCTGGTCCCATTCCTTGCCACAGCCGGGAATACAGCGCCTTTTATCGGGCTTTTCGGTACGGTCTGGGGAATTATGAATACGTTTCACGGTATCGGCATTACCGGTTCTGCCAGTCTGGCTGTGGTCGCACCGGGTATTTCTGAAGCCCTGGTGGCCACTGCAGCCGGCCTTGCCGTGGCAATTCCGTCGGTGATTTCCTATAATTATTTTACCGACAGGATCAGGGTCCTGGATTCAGAGCTCCAGAGTTTTGCAGCGGACCTGATGAATATCATAGAACGGGATATTCACCGTAAAAAGGAGGCGTGATGCAGTCCGACTTTGGCAGGGATCAGCTCATGTCAGAAATAAACGTAACCCCTTTTGTGGATGTGATGCTGGTACTTTTGATTATTTTTATGGTGACAGCCCCCATGATGGTCCAGGGCGTGGATGTGGACCTGCCAAGAACCAGTGCATCTCCCATGCAGAAGAATGAGGACCATCTTGTCATAAGTGTGCGGCAGGATCAGTCTGTTTATATCAATGATCAGGCCGTGGGGGTTGATGCCCTGGCTGGAAAGCTGAAGAAGATTTTGGAAAACATTGATGCTGAGACGGTTTATCTGAAGGCGGATAAGACCGTTCCCTATGGTATTGTGGTGGATGTCATGTCCAGAGTAAAACAGTCAGGTGTAGGGAATTTAGGCATCATCACCCTGCCCAAAGAAGACTCCTGACTGAAAAACAATGGCTGATTTTACCCCCTTAACCTTTAGAGACACTATTCTTTCTGATAAAGACGGGAACAATAAAAAAAAGGTCTTTTTTTTATTGTTTTTATCTCTTTTGTTACATTTTTTTTGTTTAACAGGCCTTTATTTTTTCCAGGGGATCACCCTGGATCGTGTACAGCCGCCGTCCATATCAGTGGATCTGGTTTCTTTTTCAAGCCTGGAAGATAATGAAAATACAGGCAGCGGCCGGGAAATTAAACCTGAACCAGAGCCATCCCCCCCTTCTGAAGTTCAAGAGGAAAAGGAAGATGTTCAAGAAGAGAAGAAAAAAGATATTCAAGTAGACAAGCAGCCTGACAGCAGAGAGCTGCAGGCACCTGAACCTGTTGTAGACAAAAATCTGGAGAAAGAAAAGAAAAGCGTTATATCATCGGCTCCAGGGTTGAAAGAAAAGCCGGAAGATCTGGATCAGTTAAAACCCATTAAAAAGAAAAAGAAAACCTCTTTAAAGGCAGAAACCTATCAATCTGAGAAAGTCCTTGACAGTGCAAGAAAAAGTATAGAAAAAACAATTGAAGAGAAAACAGAAGCCCGTTTGTCAGATGCCCTTGACAGGCTTCGCACCCGGGTAAAAAAAGAAGGCTCCCAAAAGGAATCAGGGTTGTCTGGTAACCGGGGGAGCAGGCAGAAAGGAAGAAAGGCTGAGGCCATAGATCTTTATAATATTGAATTGATGTACAGGATTCAGGAGAACTGGGTATTTAATGAACGCCTTGCAAGGGCAGATAAAGACAGTGAAGTCAGGATTCTGATTAAAATTTTAAAAAGCGGTGAGATAAGAGATATCTGGTATGAAACCCGGTCCGGTAATAGATATCTGGATGAATCCGCCCTTAAGGCCATTAAAAAATCAAGTCCCCTGCCCAGGCTTCCAAAGGGGTATGCCTCTTATGATGTCGGACTTATCTTTACCCCTTCCGGACTTCAGTAAATATGTCCCATTGGTGCAACGCAGAAGACGGGCAAAAAGGCCGGCAGGATGCGTGGATTATTTTTTGGAAGATACCTGCTGAGTACTGATGGCTTTCATATAACTCACATGATGCGCAGCATCACAACAAACCATGAGACTTGAATTGTACCGCGTCTTGTTTCTTGTTTCTTGTATCTTGTTTCAAGTTTCTTATAAACCGGCATGGCCGGACCATGATCATCGATCCGGCCATAATGAAGAATGAAACGCCGCCAATGGCAATACTTTGACGAGTGTTTCTTATAAAACACTGCGTGATTTAAACGAAAAGATGCAGACAGGAAAATACTTGTGAAGAAAATACGTATACTGGTTCTTGTTCTATGGCTCTTTCCCTGTCAGGGACTTGCCCTTGATTATACATATATCAATATCAATAATCCCTTTATCAGAAAAATTCCTCTGGCAGTGCCAGAGTTCAAGACCATAACCTCCGGTAATCAGGAAGCTGAACTGGGCCGGCGTGCCAGGGAAATAATGGGACATGCCCTTGATTTTACAGGATATATAAAGGTTATGGACCCGAAAGCCTTTCTTTCCTCCCCTGCTGAAACCGGTATTTCAAAATCTGAGGTGGTGTTTAAGGCATGGACATCCATCGGGGCAGAGCTGTTGATTACAGGCGGTGTGGTTCAATATCAGAATAAAGTTCAGCTTAAGTTGAGACTGTTTGACACCTTTAAGGAAAAAATGTTGACAGGTAAGGTTTATACAGGACACAAGGATGATCTGCGGCGGATGGTTCACCGCTTCTGCGGGGAAGTGTCCCAGGTTTTAACGGGTCACAAGGGAATATTCGGCAGCAGAATTGTCTTTGTGTCAACGGTTCAGGGTAACAAGGAGATTTTTACCTGTGATTTTGACGGGTACGGGGCTGAGCAGGAAACCCGTCATAAAAGCATCACCCTTTCTCCATCCTGGTCATCATGTGGAAACTGGCTGGCCTATACGTCCTATGTTAATGGTTCTCCTGATCTTTTTATAAAAAATTTAAAGGAAAAACAAGGGTATACTGTCAGCTTTAAAGGGCTGAATATTACGCCGGACTGGGTTCCCGGTGAATTTTCTCTGGCAGCCTGTTTAAGTTTTTCCGGGGATCAGGAAATTTATTTGTTGACCGGAAAGGGGAAAATTATTAAAAGATTGACAGAGAACTGGGGGATTGATGTGTCTCCGGAATTTTCGCCAGACGGCAAAAAGATGGCTTTTGTTTCAAAGCGGTCAGGCACGCCTCAGGTATTTATACGGGATATGGATACCGGTACAGATCAGCGTTTGACCTTTCAGGGGGAGTACAACACCTCACCGGCATGGTCCCCTGATGGGGATAAAATAGCCTATGCAGCTGCAGAAGACGGGGAGATCAATATTAAGGTGGTCAACGCAGACGGCAGCAGTCTGGTTCAGCTGACAGGAGGAACAAAAGACAATGAGGATCCGTCATGGTCTCCGGACGGCAGCCTTATCCTCTTTTCCTCCACCCGGGACGGGGTGTCCAGAATCTTTGTCATGACTGCTGCCGGCGGTGAGCAGCGGTGTCTTTTAAAGATGGACGGAGCACAAACGGACCCGGAATGGTCCATGGAAAATGTTTATAATTAAAGTCAATATTTAAATCTAAAGGAGTAGAGATGAGCAAAAAAGTTCTGGTAAATTTGGCAATGGTATTACTGGTTTCAGGACTTGTGTTTACTGTTTCATGTGCAAAAAAATGTGTTGTTTCCGAACCTGCTGTAGCTCAGGTTGAAACACAGGACCAGATCGCTGACGCTCAGGCTGCTGCTGAATCAGAAGCAAGAAAAGCAGCTGAAAGGCAGAAGGCCATAGAAGAAGAGCAGCTCAGGGAGGAGTCGGAAAGAAGAGCCCTGGCCGTAAAAAAGGCAGAGGAAAAAAGACGGTTTGAAAACTGCAATATTCATTTTGCCTATGACAGTTCAGAGCTTACCCCCGAGGCCAGAGCCATATTAAAGAAAAAAGCCGACTGGATGAGGAACAATCCCGGGGTGACCGTTGTTGTTGAAGGTCATTGTGATGAGAGAGGATCAACTGAATACAACCTGGCTCTGGGTGAACGTCGGGCCCTGGCCGCCAGGCAGTACCTGGTGGATATCGGTATCTCCCCATCCCGCCTGGGTACCATAAGCTATGGCGAGGAGAAGCCCCTTGATCCGGCACACACGCCTTCGGCATGGGACAAAAACAGGCGGGCCCAGTTTAAGATTCAGTAATCCATACTGGATTGTGGTGCAGATCATTTTTGGTATGTCCCGTCAGGACATGGGGGATATATGAAAGCCATCAGTCCTCAGTTTTCAGTAAATCATTGCCGCTTTTTCCCTGGCGGGTACTGACGGCTGATCGCTTCATGATGTGTTGCAGGGCGGCGCTGTTCAAAAACCTGATGATCAGGTGCCAATACAATAAATTAGAATACAGTGTTTAACTGGAGTTTGCTTATGAAACAGACTTTTTTTTTACCTTTTTTTCTTTGTGTGATCCTGCAGCTTACCGGATGCATTACACCCAATGATTTTACAGCCCTTGAAAATCGTGTTTCCTCCCTTGAGATGGACCATGTAAGGCAGCTGGAACGAAGAAAAGAATCACAAAAGAACACAGCAGCAGAACTTGCGCAGATAGAAAAAGAATGTAAGACAAGTCAGGAAACCCTCAGTGAAAAATATGCTGATCTTAAAAGCGAGATGGATCGTTTAAAGGCTGATATTCGCCTTTTGTCCGGTAAAATTGAAGAATCTGAGCATGAACTGGCAGGATACAGTCAGTCGGTTTATGATGACGGGAAAAAGAAGCTTGAGCGCATTGATAAAATTGTATCTAAAAATTTTCAGCGGATAAAACGGCTTGAATCCTATATGGGATTTGAACCCTCAGATGATTTTACCGGGGACAGGGATGGCACCGCAACAGATGAGGAATCTGTGTATAATCATGCCAAAAGCCTTTTAGATGATGAGAAAACTGAATCCGCACGCAGGGAGTTTGAAAAATTTTTATCCCTTTTCCCCGATTCTGACAAGGCAGACAATGCAAAATTCTGGATCGCAGAGAGTTATTACAGAGATAAATGGTATGAAAAGGCCATACTAGAATACCAGGCCGTTATTGAAAATTATCCCCAGGGGAACAAGATCGCTGCATCATTGTTAAAACAGGGATATGCCTTTGACAATCTGGGTGAAACCGCAAACGCAAGGTTGATTTTAAAGGAACTGGTTAAAAAGTTTCCTGAATCCAATGAGGCAAAAATCGCAAGGGAAAAACTTAAAAATCCCTGAAGGCATGAGAATTTGAAAGTGATCGGCATTGATCCTGGGCTTGCAGGAACAGGCCTGGGTGTGGTCAGCGGGGATGGAGATATCCCGGTTCAGTATGCATTCGGCAGTATAAGCACTGATAAAAATCAGCCCCTGTCCAGACGACTTGATCATATTTACGCCCGGACCCTGGATTTTCTTGCCCGGGAGAAACCAGATCTTGTTGTGATTGAGGATATCTTTACCTTGAATAAATTTCCCCGTTCAGGTGTTCTTCTCGGTAAAGTTGCCGGTGTTCTTATGGTGGCCGCATTCAGGGCAGGTGCAAGCATTGAGGAGATAAGTGTGCGTGAAGCAAAAAAACTGGTGTCCGGGTCGGGATCGGCAGACAAGTTTCAGGTGGAGAAATCAGTCAGAAATCTGCTCAATCATGGTCAAAGGATCAGACCCTTTCATGCATCTGATGCCCTTGCCCTAGCCATTTCAGGGTATTATCGAAGTTTCAGGAAAAAATGATAGGGTTTCTCAGGGGGTATATATTAAAGGCAGAAGCCGATGGAATTCTGTTGCTTGCCGGAGATGTGGGGTATAACATTCTTCTGCCGGGTATTGTCGGTGAAAGAATGTCAGAAAAGAAAAAAGATACCCAGGTTTCCCTTTACATCTATTATCATCAGACGGAAAGACAGCCAAAACCTGTGCTCATAGGATTTACAACCGAGGCTGAAAAGGCTTTTTTTCAGCTTTTTATTTCTGTGGATGCCATTGGTCCGTTAAAGGCAGCCAAAGCCATGGAAAAATCCGTTTCTGAAATTGCCATGGCCATTGAGAATCAGGATATAAATTTTTTATCCGGTTTAAAAGGGATTGGGAAGCGGACAGCCCAGAAGATTGTAGCTGCTTTGCATGGAAAAGCCGGACAATTTTTCAGCGAAAACAGCCAGGCTCTGGATTCTTCTACAAAACACGCATCTCCCCTTTTTGTGGATCAGGTTCTGTCTGTGCTGGTGGGTCAGCTGGGGCATACCCCGGCAGAGGCCAGAATGCTCATAAAAAAGGCTATGCAGCGTAATCCTTCCATTTCAGGCGCAGAGGCCCTTTTTGACGAGGTGTACAAAGGGGAACAGCCATGAATGATGATATTATCTCGTTTTCATCTGAAAGCTCAAAATTCAACCCGGATGACAGATCCCGGCAGGGCAGGGAAATGATTTCACCCAAAACCCATCCCATTGACCGTCTGACCGAGGTGGTGTCGCTCAGGCCCGAAGGGTTTGCCGATTATATAGGGCAGTCCGACACGGTTGAAACCTTGAAGATTGCCATCAAGGCGGCCAGATTAAGGGGGGAGGCCATGGATCATGTGCTTCTTCATGGTCCCCCCGGACTTGGAAAATCAACGATTTCCCGTATTATTGCCAATGAAGTGGGGGGCGGCCTTACCATTACATCCGGCCCGGTCCTTGAAAAGGCCGGAGATCTTATTGGCATGTTGACCAACCTGTCCCAGGGCGATATTTTATTTATTGATGAAATTCACAGGCTGCCCAAAACAGTGGAAGAGTTTCTCTATCCTGCCATGGAGGATTTTGCCGTTGATTTTGTATTTGACAAGGGGCTCAATGCCCGAAGCCACCGCTACCACCTCAAGCCCTTTGTTCTGATCGGGGCAACCACACGGGTGGGGCTGCTTTCATCGCCGCTGCGGGATCGCTTTGGAATTTTCAGAAGTCTGGATTTTTATTCAGTGGATGAACTGGTTGTCATCATCATGCGGTCAGCGCGGCTGCTTCAGGTGGAAATAGACAGACAGAGGGCAGTTGAGCTTGCAGAACGGTCAAGGGGAACCCCGAGAATTGCCAACCGGCTTTTAAAACGGGTCAGAGATTTTTCACAGGTCAAATCCGCAGGAAGGGTGACAAAAGGGGTGGTTCAGGCGGCCCTTGCCCTTGAGGGAATAGATGAACAGGGACTTACTGTACTTGATAGAAATTATTTGACAACCATCATTGATTTTTATAAAGGAGGGCCTGTAGGAATAGAGGCTGTGGCTGCAACGCTTCAGGAAGAGACAGATACGCTGGTCGATGTGGTGGAGCCTTTTTTTTTAAAGATGGGGTTTTTAATGAGAACGTCAGCGGGCCGCCGGACTTCTGCCAGGGCCTGTGAACATCTTAGGAAGGTAAATGAACGGTGAACGGCATTTTTAAAATCAGTTTGAATTTTTATTTGAAAAAAAAAATCATTGGCCTTTTTTTTTTAGCATCATTAACCCTGGTGATGGCGAGCCGCATTTGTGCGGCTGAAAAAGTACTTCAAAATATTGTATTGATTCCGGATCAGGGCAGCGCTGTTCTTGTGGATAAGAGCCGTCAGAGAATTTATCTTTATACGCAGGAACAGGGGAACGTCCAGAAAAGGCTCTCCTTTCCCTGTTCAACCGGAGAGGCCTTTGGCATAAAATCGGAATCCGGGGATAAAAAGACCCCTGAAGGGGTTTATTTTCTGATGGATGAATACCATGACAGGTATCTTTCCCCTGTTTACGGCAAAAAAGCCTTTCCCACGGACTACCCCAATTATATGGATAAAAGGGCCGGCCGCAACGGCAGTGCCATATGGCTCCACGGCACCAGCAAAACGCTTAAACCCATGGATTCCAACGGGTGTATTGCAATGAACAATAACGATATCCTTGCCCTGGCTGAGTATATCATTCTGAAGCAGACCCCGGTGATCATTGCGGAAAAAATTATTCTTAAAGATCAAACACAAATTGATCTGTTGAAAAACAGAATGCTGGCTTTTATTGACCTCTGGTCAAATGCCCTGAAAAAAGGGGATTACCATGATTATCTCAGCCTGTACGCGCCGGAATATTTTCCAGAGATCAGCTGGTGGCCCCAGTGGCAGCAACTGCGGACCAGGGTGGGGGAAATCGGGGCAGACCTTTCCTTTTTTCCTGACAACACGGGGATTTACATGGAAAAAGACATTCTTGTTGTTCACTTTACACTGGAAATGAACTGGGACAACCAGATCCGGTCAGCAGGCACAAATCAGTTTTTTATTCGAAAACATGGGGACTCCTTTGTAATCACAGGAGACAGCGCTGACACATCAGACAGGTCAATCCAGGAAAAACCGCCTTCTTTCCTGGTTGCAGCCTCTGAATTGTTGAACCGGACAGAAGACAGGTGTCAGGTCATATCCTTTGTCGACAGCTGGATCAACGCATGGTCTTCCAAAAACATGGAAAAATACAGGGAGTGCTATTCAGAAAAATTTTACTCTGACGGCATGACCAAAAAACAATGGGTGGACAGAAAAACAGACCTTGCAGGGATGTATTCCTATATAAAGGTTACAGGCAGAGATTTAAATATAAAAGAAGGACCGAGAAAAAGTGTGGTTACTTTTTTCCAGGATTATAAATCCAGCGGATATTCTGCTAGAGGAATAAAAAAGCTTGTTCTGGTAAAAGAGGAGGATGTGTGGAAGATTACTCAAGAGAGCTGGAAAAAGAAATAAAGGCCCATACGCGGCCGGTTCAGAAAAAGCGCAGGGTAAAATCCAGTCTTTTTTTTATGGATGATTTTGGCAGGATTAAATCGGCTTTCTGGATAAAAGGGGCGGCATGGTTTTTATTTGCCGCATCAATTGCTTTGGTTTTGACATCAGGCTTTTTTTACTATCTTTACAGGGAGTTGCACACAGAAAACAAAAGGCTTGCCAAAGCCCTTGCAGCCGCTGAAAAAAAAACAGACATCCTTAAAAGGGAAAAAGAACTTATCATGGCCCGTCTGGTGCTGGACGGAAAAGATATTTCTGACTATTTAAATATTCACTCCCCGGTAGAACAGAACAATACCGATGCATCCGGCAGAACGCCCGGCAGTCATGACAGTGAAGAATTGAGCGGTGACCCGGCAAAAAAGGAGCCTGCAGCAGACAAATCTGGTGTGGAAGGAAAAAAACCAGAAAAAAAGCAGGCTCAGGCAGAATCTGATTCAGAAAAGGACATTAAGCCCAAATCCGCCGCTTCCGGGGAAAAAAGTCAGGCCGACAAAAACAGAATTTATGAACATAAATACGACAAGGTAAAGGTGGAGGCCTTTAAGATAGAAAAAGACCCTGCCGAAGGAGATCTTCTTGTCCGATTTGATATCAGAAATGTCTCAGATAATCCCGGCACCATTTCCGGCAGAATTTTTGTTGTACTGAAACCTGATCTCAAGGATGAGAGCCAGTGGCTGGTAATGCCCTCAGTTCCCCTTGGAAACGGGGAGCCGTCTGTCCCGCGCAGGGGTCAGTATTTTTCCATTGCCCATTTTAAACCGGTTAAATTCAGGGTAAAAAGTCATCAGTCCTATGATCTTTTTACATCGGCCGAGATTTATGTTTTTAATGACAGCAATGAAATTATGTTTACCAGGAATATTTCCTATTTGGGGAACAGGCACCAGGAATGATATTTTTAAAAGAGTCTGCCTGGAATGTTGCTGGGAAAAAAAATATCTGGATACTTGCCTTCCTTGTTTTTTTTCTGGGTCCCGGGACCGCAGTATCCCAGAAAACCCATACTGTGTTTTATGAAGGAAGTGAAAATGAACTTCATGTTTACCGGGTTTACGGCGAAAAGTCAGGAAAAACACTGCTCCTCATAGGCGGGATACAGGGGGATGAACCCGGCGGGTTCCTTGCTGCAGATCTGTACGCGGATTTTTCTCTGGAAAAGGGAAATCTGATTGTTGTCCCCAGGGCAAATTTTCCCTCCATTCTTCAGAAAAGACGGCAGATTAACCAGGACATGAACCGGACCTTTGCAGATGACAATCTTGCAAGTTATGAAGCAAAGGTGGTTAAGGTGTTAAAACAATTGATCCACGAAAGTGACTGCCTTTTAAATCTCCATGAGGGATCCGGGTTTTATTCAGAAACTGAGCAGGGACCCATGAGAAATCCCAAACGGTTTGGTCAGTCCATCATTGCAGACACAGATGTTTTTGAGGATAAAGACACAGATGTGCGCTTCAGCCTGAGGGAAATGGCTGAAAAGGTGATACCGAATATCAATGCCCATATCACAGACCCGGATCATTTTTTTCATTTTAATAATCATAATACCCAAAAAAAAGATTCCCTTCACAAGGAACAGAGAAAATCGGCTACCTATTATGCGCTGTATACATGCAGAATACCCGCCTTTGGAATAGAGTCTGCAAAATCCCTTCCCCTGGAGCAGAAAGTGCGCCAGCACATTTATGCCATCAACGGGTTTATGGAATTGCTCGGTATTATTCCTGAAACCCCCGGGGTGGACCTTAAACCCCCTGAGTTGAATTATATGGTGGTTTCCGTAAATGAGTCACTTCCCTTTGTGGTGGAAAACAGTCAGCGTCTCTGTATTGAAAAGGGGGATGTCATACAGATTCACGATATGAATGCCAACTACGAGCGGGGGTTGAGTGCTGATGTTCTGGGGTTCGGGTCAAGGTTCAATGATCTGCGGAAAAAGATCAGAATAACCCGATCTACCCGGGTGGTTGCCAAAAAGGATTTTTATCCCTGCGGCAGCATTTACCTGGATTTCGGTAAAACAGGCACCCTGGACGATAAAACAATGGTGCTGTCCAGTACAGAGGCTTCCTCCCGGGTGGAAAAATACAGACTCAAGGTCAACAATTGTCTTCAAACGGCAGACCCGGGAGACCATGTGACTTTAAAGTACGGGGATATCCTGGAAATCGAAGATATTGTTACCGGCGGTATGGATCCATCAAAATATATCGTGAACTTCAAGGGATTTGTCGGCAGCAGGACCAGCAACAGCGGAGAGGACAGGGGCTTTCAAATTAAAATAGACAAAAAAGTGCTTATGAAACGATATTCCCTTAAGCACCATGGAAGACACTATGTGATTGTTGTAACCCTTGACAATAAAGAGGTAAGCCGACTTTACATTGATGTTCAACCCTGAGGTGCCTGTCAAAGAAGGCTTTGATAAAGGGGCAGCCGATTTTACATTGATGTGAAACTGCATAAAATTCAGGAGAGGAAAATTGGGGAAAAAAAACAGAATGAATCTTTCGATCATTGATAAGGATCTGAAAATTGACGGATCCATTGTCTCCAGAGGAAAGTTGATTATTAAAGGCAGTATCAAGGGCGCAATGGAGGGAGAGATTGTTATCATTGCCCAGGAGGGCAAGGTTCATTCTGATGCAAAAGTCTCCAGCATGACCATAGGCGGTCAGTTTAAGGGCGATATATGTGCATCCAAAGAGCTTATTATCCTGTCTACAGGAAGCTGTTCCGGAAAAGTGCAGTGCAAGGACCTTATTGTTGAAAACGGCGGGATTCTCAATGCAGAAGTCTCCTGCAAAACCTCCCAGAAACAGGTTAAGGCAGAGGAAAAAAAAACAAATCAGGAAAATGGCAAAAAGATTGAACTTTAAAAACAACTTGACTTTTTCGCTTTTGTGGTATAGTTATGTCGAATTATTTTTAAACAGGAGTGTGAACAATTGAAAAAGTATACAACAAGTGCAAAAAGATCTGATAATACTGAAAACTGGTATATAGTGGATGCCAGAGACAAGGTTCTGGGAAGGCTTGCATCACAGGTGGCAGCCCGGATTCGCGGAAAGCATAATCCCTTTTTTACCCCCCATGCGGATACAGGGGACTGGGTCATTCTGATCAATGCCGATAAAATCCGTTTGACTGGAAACAAGTGGGATCAGAAAAAATATTATCGTCATTCCGGTTATATCGGGGGGATAAAAGAGACCACTGCAAAAGAGCTTCTGGAAAAGAAGCCCGAGGAAATCGTTAAAAAGGCAGTAAGGGGAATGCTTCCCAAAAACAGTCTTGGCAGGCGGTTGAATAAAAAACTCTTTGTATATGCAGGTGAATCTCATCCCCACGCTGCTCAGAAACCCCAGACGGTTGACATCTCTTCCAAGCAATATAAGGATTGATAAGAATTTATGGAAAGTGAAAACAGCTATTACGCTACCGGTAAAAGAAAAAATTCCATCGCAAAAACCTGGCTCAAGCCGGGCAACGGTAAAATTTTGATCAACAATAAAGCACTGAACGAGTATTTTGTCCAGGATACCGTACGGGATCTGTTGATTACCCCCCTGAAGCTGACAGAAAACAATGATGCGTTTGATATCAGAGTTACGGTTCTGGGCGGAGGCGTTATGGGGCAGGCAGGAGCCATAAGACATGGGATAAGTAAAGCCCTTGTGCTCTCAGATCCTGATCTCAGGGGCGTCCTTAAAAAGGCAGGATGCCTGACAAGGGATGCCAGGAAAAAAGAGAGAAAAAAATATGGTCAAAAGGGTGCAAGAGCCCGTTTTCAGTTTTCAAAAAGATAAGCCATATATTTCTTTCCGGCTTAGGGATCTTCCAAAAAATAATCCACGAATCTTGCTTGTCTTTTTGCCCGTCTCCTGCGTTGCGCCAATGGGACATATTTCAATATGCCCCCATTACCGCGCCTTGAAGACGAACAACCCGATCATACAAATTGGCCTGCGCAATATACGTATATTATTTTTTTCCAGATCCCTTACAAATAGCCCCCCTTTTCTTCATTGGCCTGGACCTGGCCTGAAAGGCAGCTGTTGAAATATGATGTCCCTTGTTCTGACAGCTGCCTTTATGTGTAAAACCAGCGAATAAAACGGGCGTGAACATGAAAACCTATCTTTTCTATGATCTGGAAACAACAGGTCTGAACACTGCTTTTGACCAGATCCTTACCTTTGCTTCCATCCGGACAGATTTAAACCTGGAAGAACTTGACAGGGAAAAAATTGTGGTCAGGCTGCGCAGGGATATCGTTCCTTCACCCATTGCCTTTATGACCCACCGCCTTACCCCTGAATTTCTTGATGCAGGCGTTGATGAACATACAGCCGCCCTGAAAATCCATGGTATTCTAAATACCCCCGGAACCATCAGTACAGGGTATAATACCTTTGGATTTGATAACGAATTTCTGCGATTTACCTTTTATAGAAATCTTCTTGATCCCTATACCCACCAGTATGCAAATAATTGTTCCCGCATGGATCTGCTTCCCCTGACTGCCCTGTTCAGAATTTTTAAACCTGATATCATAAACTGGCCCCAGATTGACAAAAAACCCAGTTTAAAACTCGAACATATCAGTACACTCAATGATTTCACCACCTCAGGCAGGAGCCACGAAGCCATGGCTGATGTTGAAAGCACCCTTCTTCTGGCCCGTGCTTTAAAAAAAGAAACGGATATGTGGGAGTATGCTCTGGGCTTCTTTGATAAAAAAACAGATGTGCAGAGAATTGAAAAAACAGAAAAGACAATAGATATCAAGGGTGAAAGGTACCGGTTATGTTTGATGGTATCCCCTTCTCTGGGTGCGGACAATATGTATATGGCACCGGTTCTTCATCTGGGATATTCAAGCCCCTATCCCAATCAAAGCCTGTGGCTGCGGCTTGATACAGAAAATTTCAGGCTGGATCATTTTGATCCGGAAGAACCCGGTGTCAGCATTATCAGAAAAAAGGCAGGTGAATCCAGGCTGATTCTTCCGCCCCTTGACAGGTTCTTCAGCCGCCTGTCCAGGTCCCAGAAAGTCCTGTGCGCGAGCAATTTAAATGAGGTAAAATCAAACCCTGAGGGGGTGAAAAAAACAGCAGATTTTTATCGTGGGTATACCTATCCATACGTTCCTGATCTTGATGTGGATGCATCCCTTTACCAGGAAGGCTTTTTTACAAAACAAGAGAAAAAGGAAATCGTCAGGTTCCACTCTACACAGGGACAGGCAAGGCTGTCTGAGCTGGACAGATTCTCTTCGCCGCGGGTAAGATCTCTTGCTGTGCGTATTCTTTTTAGAAATTACCCGGATCTGCACGCACGCTTTACTGAAGAGGAATATGGTAAACACAGGGACAGCTTAAAATTTATGGATCATAAAAATCGCCTCAAGGGATATAAAAACGATACCCGGTTTTCATTAAGTGATGCTGAGAAAGAGATCCTTAAAATTAAAAATGAAATGACCCTTGACAGGGAACAGGATAAACTGCTGGGCTGGCTCAAGTCCTATTTGAGGGGTTTTGAAGAAACCGGGCAAAGCGGGTAACCTTTTATACGTGATATTCAGGTTTTTTTCTGGTTTTGGGTACGCAGCCCTGTCGCCTCGAATTAGATACAATAAAAGACGTGATGATGATCGGGCTATATCCCTGAAAGACGCTTGAGCTCATCTATCTGGGCATTGTGGAGGAATGTATGCAGAAGGTCTTCATCCTTTGGCAGCAGTTTAATAAATTTTACCCCTGCCAGCATTGCCGTGTCTGAAAACCGGCTGTCTTTGCGGACACACTCAATCACTGCAGAAATTGATTCTGAAGGGGTGGTTTTTCCTTTTTCAAAAAGGGTAAGGACGATGTCCGCTTGCTGGCGGACATCAATTCCTGTTAACGGAGGGTTTGTCTGATTATTTGTTTTCGGGATTAAAATTCCCATGCCTGCCAGGGATACATCTCGAATGGTAAAGTCTCTGCCAGATATAAATTTTTTATCTTTGTAGGTCATAGATGCCTGGATAAAGAATTTTTCACTGATCGGCATTCTAAAGGCTGATCTGATATTGGTCTCGATCAGGGGCAGTTCATATTGAACAATGATCACTTCAACCTTTGATTGACTGGACAGTCTGTAGTGGTTGTCAAAGCGGACAGGCTTACATGCCATCCCTATTCTGACTGCTGACGAATGGTTCTTTTTGTCAAGGGTGGTGATATGCATTTCCCTGTACTGCCCATGGGGTGTAACAGGGGACAGCGGCTGGGCAACAATTATCTGTCTCTTCCTGTGATCTGTATCATGGATAATAGATGATTTTGCAGTCGGGTAAAGAGAATTCAGATTAAAGACAAGTTCAACTCCCCTTGACGGTCTGAATATTTTTGAAATGTTATGCGTCGCCATTGTCCTGTCTGTCTTTTTATATGAAAGTCGTCAGCCTTCAGTACTCAGTGATCAGCTTCCAGTAAACAATTACAAGCTTTTTTCTGCTGGTTACTTACGGCTAGGGCTGGCTGATGGCTTTCATGATTTGCTGTGACTGTTCATGCCCTGAATGTTTATTTGTTCTTAAACGCCTGACCATGGGCGCAGAGTTGAAAAAAACCGGCAACTGTGCTTGAATACAGCCATCCGTTCACCCTGGGGCAGAGCAGGAAAAAAATACAGGCGTTGAAAAGGTGATGCAAGTCTGCTTGATCATGAAGCGTTTTTTTTGTAGTGGCCGGTTGGAATTGTTTGATCTAAATAAAGTGGGCAGCAGGCCTTATATCTGCAAATGCTGCCCTGAAGATTTATTTGACAGCATCTTTTAATGCTTTTCCAGCAACAAATTTAGGTACGTTTCTGGCGGGGATGTCAATTTCTTTACCCGTCTGGGGGTTTCTTCCTTTTCTGGGTTTTCTTTCTGCAGATTTGAATGTGCCAAATCCAACCAGGGTCACAGATTCCTTGTTGGCCAGGGTCTCTGATATGGTAGTCAGTACACAGTCAACCGCTGCCTGGGCATCTTTTTTGCTGTTCATCACTTCAGATACTTTGTTGATTAAATCACCCTTGTTCATTTCTTTTCACTCCTTTCTTGATTTTTTTTGATTTTCTTAACAAATTGAAACCCCATATAAAATTGCCTTTTCCTGTATTTTTAAAATTGTCTTTTTCTGTATTTTTTGTATTGAGAAATATTGTTTACCACAAAGAGATGCTTTAGTACAGTGTTAAAGCCTTTTTTTAACTGTTTAGTCAGCTATTCCCGGCCAAAAGCAACTTAACTTATTGAAATTATTAGACCTTCAGTTTTAGGGCTTACGAAAACTCATTTCTGATAATTAATAATATCAAATAGTTACAACCCATTCGGGAATTGCTGCTGTTTAGTTAACCTACGTTCTTGAAAGGTCTGTGTCAAGTATTTTTGGAATTTTTTTTTAATAATTCGTTGCATTCAGGCCTGAAAGCGGCTAAAATTAGAAAAACAAAGGAGATTGTTATGGAAGCGGCTTTTGTAAATCCCTTTATTGAGGGGACCTTATATATTCTGGATACAACTGCGGCGGTAAAGGTGATGCCGGGTGCCCCTTTTTTTAAAAAAAAGCAGACGGCCATGGGCGACATCTCCGGGGTGCTTGAAATTTCAGGTGATCTTGTGGGATCTGCATCCATAAGTTTTACTGAGCAGTCCATTCTGGGCATTGTTTCAACCATGTTTGGAGAAGAAATGACCCGCATGGACGAGGAAATTACCGATGCTGTGGGTGAGATCGGTAATATGATTTCAGGTCATGTTACCACTAAAATGACAGAAATGGGTAAAACGGTGAAGGTTAAACTCGCTGATGTAAAAACAGGTAAACAGCATGAGATCGGGCATGCCCAGGGGAAGAATGTGCTGGCGCTTCCCTTTAAAACCAGCAAGGGCGCTGTTGTCATTGAGGTGTCCTTTTAAAATTGTGAGTTATGGGGGCTTGCCCGGACCTTATTACTCGGTCATCAAGTTTTTTGAACAGAACCGCCCCCAGCGGTTGCTCTGTCAGGAACGAGAACGACGGAGGACTTTTTCCCTGCCAGGCTAAAAATCGGCAACCTGCGGCCACTGGTCCTCAAACAGCTTGATTTTTTTAACGCCTGGCAGGGA
>JAYEJJ010000184.1:0-13580 GCA_034660495.1 Thermodesulfobacteriota bacterium
CAACTTAAGCGAGCTGCTTGGTCAATACCTCTCAATATAGCTGAAGGTTGCGGAAAAAGCAGTATTAACGACAAAAGACGTTTCTATTCGATCTCAAGAGGCTCAGCAATGGAATGTGCTGCTATTAGGGAGTTACAAGCAATAATAATACCCGTTTATCGTTAAAATTGCTGAAGATTACCTGAATATCGAACCTGCATGCATACGGGTGCTTTATATTCTTGTAAGTCCCTTATTGATGTTTGCCAAATGTTAAAAATTGATGATATACAATCCTTTAAGCAAGGCAAAGCCTTACTTATCCGTATAGTCTCAATGCTTACAAAATTATGTCAACCACGTTAACGATCTCGTTTACGTTCACGAACACGTTTACGTTCACGAGCACGAGCACGAGCACGAGCACGAGCACGAGCACGAGCACGAGCACGAGCACGCAAAGAACATAGCTAAAGCTTCCCGCCTAAAAGGCGGGGGTTTTAACCTTAAACTCGATTATCAAGTTTTTTCTCGAACCCTGTAAACACTGGGGGTAAAAATGAGGCGGTTTTATATAAATATTTCATTTAAAATCATAAGTAGCTGATATTGCTGAAGAACAAAAAATGTACCATGATTATGGTGGGTCTTTATAAATTGAATAATATCAACGACTTACAAAAAACTTGATCATCGAGTTAAAGGAGACTAATAAAAAGTGTAAAGTACTTATGAAGGATGCCCATAAATTAAAGACAGAAAAAGATACAGCATGAAAACTAAAAATCCCCGGGAGGATATTCATCCGGGGATTCTATTCTTTCAAGCCACTTATATGACTTTTGAACGACAAATAAAACGGATAACTATAATCTATAGCACTGTTACATTTGTTGCTGCAGGGCCTTTCTGTCCCTCTTCAATGTCAAAGGAAACGCGGTCTCCTTCGTTAAGGGATTTAAACCCTGATGCATTAATACCACTGTGATGTACAAAGACATCCTTTCCATTTTCCTGTTCGATGAATCCAAACCCTTTTGAGTCGTTAAACCATTTTACAATACCGTCAGCCATATTGGCAATCTCCTGTAATAAAAAAAATAAAATAATACCGGTTTCTCATCTCTTTCCATAGCGCTTTCTTTTTTGGATATAAAAAAGGTAAGAAACCTCAGCGCGTCTACATCAGCCTGCGCAATTAACGTAATAATAAAGAATTTCGTATTAAAGTCAAGCTTTATTTTATTTTTTTCTTTACATAGTACATACTATGTGTTATTCATTGTTTCATGATGATCATGGGCGGCCATGCCGGTTTTATATGAAAGCCATTAGTACTCAGCTAAAAGCTTTTATGCTTTGTTGTGCCTGTCAAGTTATGGCAGTTTATATGAAAATCCGGACAACTGCTGTTATTGCAGGGCTTTCATTTTTCGTTGTGACCGGTTGGTGATCATGGTCCGGCCATGGCGGTTTGTAAGAAACAGCCGGTTAATCGCCCCCAGGGGCAGCCTGTCAGTAACATTGAAAACCAGAGGAGAAAGAAAAATCAACCCTTTTATTAAAACAAATTTTGATCTGTGTACAGGATGCCGCATCTGCCAGATGGCATGTGCCATGTCCAAAACCAGTGGATTCAACCCCAGAAGATCCCGGCTGATCATAGAAGATAAGGCGGAAAATCTTTACCATAAGCCCATTGTATGCAGTCAGTGTAAAAATGCCTACTGCATGAACGTATGTCCGGCAAAGGCCATTACACGAAACACAAAGGGGGTTGTGGTCATTGACGGGGACAAATGCATTGGCTGCGGCCTTTGTGTTCAATTCTGTCCGGAAAATCTTGTATCCCTTGATCCGGACACAGGCAAAGCAGTCAAATGCGATATGTGCAGTGGTGATCCGGAATGCGTAAAAGCCTGCCCCACCGGTGCCCTGGAACTTATTAAACAGGGAGAAACAAATGAATAACGGCTATATGAACAAACTTCTCCTGGTGGATCTGGAAAGGGAAAAAATTAAAACCATGCCGGTTTCTCAGGACATGAAGAAAAACTGGATCGGCGGAAAGGGGTTTGGCGCAAAACTATTGTTTGATCTGCTCCCTCCCAAAAGTGATCCTTTGGGAAAAGATAATCTGCTCATGTTCATGACAGGTCCACTTACAGGTACTATTGCCCCGGCCATGCGGGGGTGTGTAGTGACCAAATCGCCTTTGACCCGGTGTTTTCTGGATTCCTATTTTGGCGGTCAGTTTTCTCCGGAATTAAAGTATGCAGGTTATGATGGTATGATTATCAGGGGAAAAGCGGCAAAACCCGTTTATATCTTCATAGAGGATAATACCGTTGAGATAAGAGATGCCGGACAATTCTGGGGAATGGATACCCTGGAAGCCAGCCATGCCATCAAACAGACCCTCAATGATCACAGCTTCAAACTTGTCACAATTGGCCAGGCAGGGGAAAACCAGATTCCTTTTTCCCTGATCTGCTGTGAATACAATCGTCAGGCCGGCAGAGGGGGCGCCGGAGCGGTCATGGGTTCAAAAAACCTCAAGGCTGTTGCTGTAAAGGGAACCCGGCTTGTTGGGGTTCATGACAAAGACCGGTTCTATGCAGCATACCACACTGCCCTTGACGATCTTGATCAAAGCGAAGATGTAAAGGCCCTTATACAGGCGGGTACTGCGTCCGCAGTTGAATTCTCCAATGAAGCAGGGCTCTTTCCCCATAGAAACTATAGCGGCGGCACCTTTGACAAGGCTTCAAAACTGGCGGAAAAGGGCCAGTCCAAACACCTGTGGCTGGGCAGCAGTGCCTGCACGGGTTGTCCGATCCGATGCAGCAAAATGGGGGCTGTCCGGACCGGTCCCTACAAGGGCATAATTGCAGACATGGTCGAATATGAATCAGCCGCCCTGATGGGAGCCAACCTTGACATTTCTGACATCAGAGCGGTTGCTCACCTTGTAAGGCGCTGTGACCTCTTCGGCCTTGACAGCATGTCAACGGGCTCTGTTATCGGGTTTGCCATGGAAGCCGCTGAAAAAGGACTGATCAATTCTCCTAAAGATATTGAAATCAAATTCGGCAGTGCCGAGGCCGCTAATTTTTTAATCCAGGCCATTGCCTTGAAACAGGGCCGCCTGGGGAAACTGCTGGCAAAGGGCGTAAAAAGAGCTGCCATGGAAATCGGAAAAAATGCCATTGATTTTGCCGTTGAGATCAAAGGCATGGAAGCACCGGCATGGGGTCCCAGGGGGGCTTCGGGAATGGGGCTTGCCATCATGACCGCAGACCGGGGGGCCTGCCACCAGAGAGCATTTCCCGTTGCCTATGAAGTCGGGGGGGAACCCTGGCAGGGAAAAACCTTTACGCCCTGTGAAATCAAAGGCAAGGCAGATATGGTTTTTGCCCTTCAAAATTATGCAGCAGGAACAGATACCCTTGTCAAATGCGACTTCGGCAGTTTCGGCATCCAGGCATCCACCTACAGGGAAATGCTTGGCGCAGCCACAGGCACACCTCTGCCGGACACTATATTTGACCGGGTTGGGGAACGGATCTGGAACATGACCCGGATGTTTAATCTCAGGGAAGGCCTTGATGTATCTGATGAAACACTGCCGTCACGGTTTGTCAATGAGCCCTTGCCCGACGGACCCTTTAAAGGAGCGCGCATCACCAGAGAAGACATGGTCTATATGAAAAAAGACTACTACAGGGCCAGGGGCTGGGATTCAAAGGGCATTCCTTCTGGAGAAACCCTGAAACGCCTTGGCATAGACTACACTGCCCTTTAATACTGGTAAGGGCAGATCCAAAAAAAAATCAAGCGGGCTGAGAACCAGTGGCCCCAGGCCGCCGATTTTTAGCCTGGCAGGGAAAAATACCCCCGTCGTTCTCGGTCCTCACAGGCAAGCGCTGAGGGCATTGGTATTCAAAAAACTTGATAACCGAGTGTAAGGAATCATTGCGTATAACTACATAAAAAGGTGAATTCATATTACTAATGAATAAAAAAGAAGAAAAACGAAAAATAACCCGGCAGAAGATCATTGATGCCGCCACCCATCTCTTTGCAAGGCAGGGGTACCACAAGACAACCATGCAGGAAATTGCCTGGCAGATCAGCATGACAACCGGGGCGATTTTTCACTATTTTGAATCCAAAAGGGTGCTCCTGGACGAAGTGGTAAAAAAGCATGACCAGAATATGCTGCCCTATGTCAGTTTCCTGTCCCAGGCGCACAGCTCCTATGAAAGCATTCTGAGAGGACTTGTTGACATGTTTATAAAACAATTTCAGGAAAACCCGGATGCCATCATTGGACTGACATCCCTTTCCGCAGAATTGAGTGAAACGGGCATGCCTGTTGTTAAAAACATTCAGGCCGCCTATGACCGGTTTGTCAATGCCTTTGAGGCGGCGGTCAGCAGTATGCCGGATACGATCCACAAACGCGCCGCAGGGATAAGCGTTATCGCAGGAATACAAGGCCTTGCCATACAGGCACTGTTAAGAAAAGGAGAGATAAATTTTGAAGAACTGGTCCTGGGATTTATTGATACCCAATTGTCCATGAACGGGTAAAGACAGCTGCAGGCATTATCGACCTTTTGGTCCAGGACACCAAAGCCCTGAACTGCGGCTTTTGATCGTGCAGGAAAACAGCGTTGCCTGAGTGCACATTGACTTCTGCAGCATTAAGGTATAAGCTAAAACGCAACATAACAAACGATGAACAGGTTTTTGTATCTGGTTTCCAGAGATACAGGGCAGGGATACCCCCTGGCATCGGAGAACAGGAGTATTTATGTTTAAGAAAAAAAAGGAATACGATTATATAATAGTGGGCGGCGGGTCCGCCGGAAGTATACTTGCCAACCGGTTGAGCGCAAACCCGGAGAACCGGGTCCTTGTGCTTGAAGCCGGCCGGCCGGATCACAAACTGGATTTCAGAATCCACATGCCCGCTGCCCTGACCTATCCCCTTCGCGGGAAAACCTATAACTGGTGGTATGATTCAGACCCTGAGCCCCACATGGACAACCGCAGAATCTACCAGCCCAGGGGAAAGGTCCTTGGCGGCTCCAGCTGCATCAACGGGATGATCTACATCCGGGGCAATGCCATGGATTACGAAAAATGGGCAGCGGAAAAGGGACTGGAAAACTGGGATTATGCCCATTGTCTGCCTTATTTCAGACGGTTTGAATCACGCCTGGCTGGTGCCGATGCCTACAAAGGGGTGGGCGGCCCCATCAATCTGACCACGCCGAAATGCGACAACCCCCTTTTTGATGCGTTCTTTGCCGCAGTTCAGCAGGCCGGCTACCCTGTAACAGATGATGTCAACGGGTATCAGCAGGAAGGATTTTCAAAATTTGACGCCACCATATACAGAAGCCGGCGCTGGAATGCCGCCAGGGCATACGTCCATCCCGTAAAAAACCGCAGCAACCTTGAGATACAATGCCACAGCATGGCCACCAGAATTCTTTTTTCAGGAAAAACAGCCATTGGGGTAGAATTCAAAAAAAAGAAAAAAATTAGACAGGTGTACGGCCGGGAAATCATATCCTGCGGCGGTGCCATCAATTCTCCCCAGCTGCTCCAGCTGTCTGGCATTGGAAACCCTGAAGACCTCCACGCCCTGGGTCTCAACGTGGTTCAGTACCTGCCCGGCGTGGGAGAAAATCTACAGGACCATCTTGAACTGTACGTGCAGTACGCCTGCAAAAAACCGGTAAGTCTGTTTCCCAGCCTTAAATGGTGGCGCCAGCCCTGGATCGGGGCACAATGGCTTTTTGGCAGAAAAGGAGTTGCGGCCAGCAATCATTTTGAAGCCGGCGGATTCATCCGCGGCAATGACAAGGTGACATACCCCAACCTGCAGTTTCACTTTCTGCCCATTGCCATCCGCTATGACGGTACCGCCCCCAATGAGGGTCACGGATTTCAACTCCATGTCGGTCCCATGAATTCCGATGTCAGGGGCCGAGTTAAAATCAAATCCCAGAATCCAGAAGAATACCCCAGCATCCTGTTCAATTACCTGTCCACAGAACAGGAGCGGAAAGAGTGGGTGGAAGCCATCCGAAAATCCAGAGAAATCATTGAACAGCCGGCCTTTAACAGACTCAGGGGAGAGGAAATTGCCCCGGGCAGCCAGGTACAGACGGACAATGAGATCCTTGATTTTGTCAGACAGGAAGGGGAAAGCGCCTATCATCCCAGCTGCACCTGTAAAATGGGCTACGACAGCATGGCTGTTGTGGATTCAGAGCTCAGGGTGCACGGGATTAAAGGCCTCAGAGTAGTGGATGCATCTGTGATGCCCTATATCACCAATGGGAATATTTATGCACCGGTGATGATGATTGGTGAAAAGGCAGCGGACCTTATTCTGGGCAACACCCCTGAACCCCCGTCCAGGGTCCCTTTTTACAAACATACACCCGGTGATAACCCATCAGGCAGCTGATATTCACAGAATAAACAGGACCAAAGTTATGAGTGTGTTGATTAAGTCCAGTCCAAAAAAAATTAACCGCAATATCATGTATCCCTCCAACACAACAGCGTATTATATTGTGGTGGCATTTGACAAAAATGGATTTAATCAACAGGCTCAGTTAGGCAGAGGGAAAAGACGTCCCTCATTTTAGCAAAGGGATTTTTGGAATAACACATTTCAAATCCCTTTTAATTCAGATAAAAAAGGAGATAATTTACCATGTTCAAACAAAAACAGACAAAGCTGTTCGTATTAATCTTACTTGTATTTGCTTTTCTTTTTACTGGATCAGCCATTGCAGCAAAGGAAGTCAGGTTTGCCAGTGTGGCCTGGACAGGGGTTACGGCCAAAACAGAACTGGGGGTTAAAATACTTGAAAGCCTGGGATACAAAGCATCCAACACCATGGTATCCGTACCCATTGTATACAAGGCCCTGGAAACCAATGAAGCAGATATATTCCTCGGCAACTGGATGCCATCCATGGCAGGTATCGCCAGCAAGTATTTTGAAAACGGCTCAGTTGTCAAATACATTGCCAGTATGCCAAATGCCAAATACACCCTGGCCGCACCCTCATATGTTGTGGACGGCGGACTTAAGGATTTTAAAGATATTGCAAAGTTTGCAGACAAGCTGGACAATAAGATCTACGGCATTGAAGAAGGCAACGACGGGAATTTAATCATCCAGAACATGATAGACAAAAACATGTTCAACCTTGGGGATTTCAAGCTTATCCCTTCAAGTGAAGCAGGTATGCTCTCCCAGGTGCAGTCCTATGCCAGGGACAAAAAGTGGATCGTCTTCCTTGGGTGGGCCCCCCATTATATGAATGAAAAAATCGATATGAAATACCTGACAGGAAGCACGGCTGAAACCTTTGGCGCCAATGACGGTACAGCCACTGTTTACACCAATATCAGAAAAGGGTTTGACAAGGAAATGCCCAATATCGCGAGATTTCTGCAGAACTTTATCTTTCCCATCTCAATGATGAACCAGATTATCGGCATGCTCCACGAAGATGCCCAGCTCAAACCCGGAAAGGCCGGTCTTTTATGGACCAAAGCGCATCCTGAAGTATACACAGGCTGGTTTAAAGGCGTTGAGACATCTGACGGAAAACCCGCACTTCCAGCATTTGAGGCGTATTTAAAAACCATTAAATAGAAAAAAACAGGGCAGCGCCGGGAAAACTTGTTTCAGCGCTGTAAAACCATTTCACACTCTTTTTTCAAAAAGCTCTGCGTCAAGGTCCTGGGATACCCTGGCGCTGATGTCTTCATACTGAACAGCAATCCCTGTGTTCTCCACTCGGACAATCCTGCCGTTCAGTTTAAACGCCCTGCCTGAAGCCGGCATATTAAAAACAAGATCGATAAACTGATCTTCCTTAAAGGATTCCCTGTGTTCAGTTTTTACAAAGGTACCGCCGGTGCTTATATCCTTTGTATTGCTTTCAAACAGCTGATCATCGGTTACCACTTTCACCGGGATCGACACAGATTTTCTGGGACTGGTTCTGATATCTTTTCTGTTCAGCCACTTTCTGATCAATCCTAAAAGATCCTGCTGCTGATCCAGGGACAGCTTTTTAACATCTGTGTAAATTTCTTCAAGTATACTGGTCATTGTCTTATATCCATTTTTTTTTGTTTATGGTCATATAGCTCGATCATCAAGTTTTTTGAATACCGCAGCCCCCAGCGGTTGCCTGTCAGGAACGAGAACGACGGAGGACTTTTTCCCTGCCAGGCTAAAAATCAAGGAACTGCGTCCTGCGGTCCTCAAACAGCTTGATTTTTCTAACGCCTGGCAGGGAAAAAGTCTTATCTCCTTAGGTTCTCAATGTTCCTGACAGGCAACCGCTGAGGGCTCTTAATCAGCCCTTCCATAAAAACTTGATAACCGAGTATAACGGCTTTCTATTTTTCTATTCACAGACAGGATAAAAAGTCAAATAAATCTCTTTAACACGATAGTGAGATTTTTATGAAAGAACCGGTAAAGTGCCCCCAGCGCTTGCTCTGTCAGGAACGAGAACCTCGGAGAATGAAAAAAGCAAAAATCTTGCGTAAAAAAAACCAATGGTGTAAAATCAGATCATGAAAAACAAATTACACATACCCTTTTTTTTACTGATACATTTGATTTTATCTGCTCTGCTCCTTACATCCTGTTCAGACAGCAGTGAAAAATCAGCGCCACCCCCCTTTCCAGAGGATGAGGCTTCCTCTTTTTCCTTTTTTGATGTGACCAGGCATACCATTCTGTCAAAGGCCCTTAGAAACAGATTAAACACCTTACTTGGAAATGAAGCCGTTGAAACCAGAACAACCATTGATCTGACAATTAACAGTGACAGCTTTTTTCAAACCCATTTTTCCCATTTTTATCAATTAAACAAAAAACTCAACTCTGAAACAGGCGAGCGGGTTGAACACAACACTGTCAATATTGTTTTCAGATATGCTGAAACCCGAGGGCTTCCCTTTGAGTATGTGGGCTTTCTTTTCTCGGATGACACAAAACGTCCCCTGATGATAAAAGCCCGGTTTAAGACCGACGATTTAAACATTAAAACCAGGCTTTACAATGAATATGGAAAAGCTGAAACAATCATGTGGAACAGAAAAAAAGGCAAATCCCTGTGCTGGAGAAAAGACATGGATATCCTTGTCCTCTCCTTTGTTCCTGATGAATTCGGCAATATTGAATATGAACTGGTCATTTACTTTGCCCATGCCCTGGAAGCACTGGTAGACAAGGAGCACGAGGAAAAAGAGAAAAAAATAAATCCCCCTCTGTTTTCAAATAAAACGCCTTAGCCTGATCTTTTTTAACCGGCGCTTTAACTTATTCTGTTCCTTATTTTACAAGCGCTTAAACGCACCTGGATCTTTTTTTAAACCAAGTCCTGCCCGATAAATTTTTCAATCCATTGAATCAGAAATCAACGCTTTAAATTATATTTTTCAGCGATAATCTGCCTTTCCCTGTCGGAAAGCGTTCCCATATACCTGTTCCAGCCGGGACACCACCCTGCATGCCATCGCCATATTCTTCCAAGAATTGAGCCTGGATTTTTATCGTACTTCTTTCTCAACAAGCAGTTTCTGCATAAGTAATCTGCCATTTTTTACCTCCTCGCATAAAAATTTAGAAATTTATGATTTTTCCTGAACCAGTTGTTCAGCCAGATACATGCCGGTCATGGCAAGGCATTCCATATCCAGAAAACGGGCCGCCCGTTTTTCAAACAAAAGGGTAGTATCAGAGGGAAAGTCCTCGTCTGCATCATTGAAAATCAAAAAAAGGGGAATCCGGGGAAGGGCCTGGAACCGTATGGAGAAATCACAGGAAATTCCAATATCATGGGGAACGCCACCCAGATCCCGGCACCGGGATTTCAGGTCTTTGATTCTGCCGGAAAAAAAATTTGAAATCGGCTTTTCCGCTGTATTTTGAAATCCCTGAACATAGGGGGCCGCATCCTTAAAATCCCTGTAAGTCATTAATTGCCGGTCCTGGTCAGCAAACTCCGGGCAGAGCAGCAGATATTTACAAAGAATCACACTCACAGCATGGGAAGGTCTGTGTTTTTCCGGGTTTATAATATGATCTGGCGTAATTGTGTAAACCCCGTTAAAATATGGTATTGAAATGGTTTTCCCGTCTACATGGATACCCAGAAGATTTGTTTTGTCTTTCACATCCAGGGCAGCAACCTGCTTAAGATAGTCTTTGTATATTTTATCAAAAACCGGGGCTTTGGTTTCAATCCGTCTCATGTTAAGCAGCACCCCCCCCCGACAAAGCGTCTGCTGATAAAAAGATAGGCTACCACTGAGGCCAGAACAATATATCCAAAAAGTTCAACATTCCTGGTTTTCAGAACAAAAGCAAAAATCATGATAATGGCTGCGCTTAAAATAAAAAACAGAGGGCGGGGGACCTGTTTTAAAATAATCCTTCCAAGATGGGCAAAACGAATGGTGCTGATCATCAGAGCCGTGGTCACCAGCACCACCCCCCCCATGAACTGAGCCGGCAGAACAAGGGCGGCACCCAGCACAAACAAAGCACCTGCAGGACACGGCAGGCCGTTGAATATACCAGGGGGAAGGTCTGTCCGCTTTTTATCAAAAGCCAGAAACCGAATGAGCCGATACGCGACCCCGGCCACATAAATCAGGGCAAACAAAAAAGCAAATCCCCCGCCGATTCTTATGAGCAGATAGGCCGGGGCTATGCCGAAACTGACGAAATCCGCAATATCATCCAGGTAAGGGCCGTATCGTGTACCGCCGTGTTTTTCTGCCATTCTGCCGTCAAACAGATCAAAGAGCTGTCCCACAATAATGATAATCACTGCTTTGGCAAAAGAGCCCTGGTATGTCAGCAGAAGGCTGAAAATACCGCATAAAAAATTAAGGGTGGAAAGAATATCTGCGTACAGCCGGTTGGGGACAAATTTAAACACAATAGACGCAGCTGCAAGGATAATACAGGCAAACAGGATCTGATTGCCGATATGAATCACATCGGGATTGGCATGCACCAGTGCGCAGAATATAACAAGGGCAAAACAGATAATGGCCTTGATTTTTCCAAAATTGTTGGCAGCACCTGAAATTTTCATAAAATTAAGCAGTCTGCGGGCAAAGAATTGTCCGAATATTTCAATTCCCACCAGAATCCACATCAATTTTATGGAAATAATATCCAGATAGGCAAACCCCAGCAACGGGGGAAGATAGGTCAGTTTGTCGCACAGCGGATCCAGCCATTCCCCCAGCCGGGAGACAAGTCTGCATTTTCTTGCCACCAGTCCGTCCACGCCGTCAAGTATGGCTGCAAAGGTAAAAATGATGATGGCTGCCTGCTGGAGTCCTGTCCAGAAATAAAGTAAAAAACCTGCCCCTGCCATACCTGTGCGCCAATAGCAGATTGAATTGGGATGAAGCAGCCACTGGTGACTTAACACGTATTCCTGCATGCTTTTTTTCTCAAGCATCCATGAAAACCAATAGTAAAACCCAGTGCCAATCCCGGCACCCAGACTAATCACCAATAATCTTTCCATATTTCCAGCTGTCAAATCTAAAGGTTAAAATCAATAACGGCCCTGACCTTTTTTGGGCACAACAGCGCACGGGTCAAAGCTATGAAGCCAAAAGGCTTGATACCGCCCCACAGCGGGTCATGGGGCATGCACGGCACCGGCCCGTTTCCCCTGCCGGTCTAAAGCCCAGAAACTAAAGGCAGGTCTGTGCTCAAGTAGCCTGAACTTCTTAACAACCTCCAGGGCAAGAGGAATGATCGCCTTTGGGGTCCTGAATTTCAATATCAGATCACAGGATGTATTGCAATGATTTCTGCTGCAACAAGGCAAGTATTAAATTTTAAATCGGCCCTTCATCCCGTTCAACCGCTCTGCTATAACACTGTTTTATTTTTTTGAACTTTGAGCCAGACAGTTCAACCAGCCGATTTCAGGGCGGCCAAGGCCGTCACTGGCCCTTGAGGATTCAATGATTTCAAATCCTGATATCCTGCAGATCTCAGCCCAGGCTTCCAGTGACATACCGGTAAATCTGCGGCCTTTGATATCAAATTCGTCATCCTTTACATCGTGGCGTTTAAAAGGAACGGAAAAAAACAAACGGCCTCTGGAATTTAAAATATCTCTGATCCTGAAAAACACATCTTTTATGGCCGGCCGTGCCAGGTGCATCAGAGTGGCAATGCTGTACACTCCGTCAAAGGGGCCGGAAAGGGAATCAAGGTCCCCGGGCAGGCTGATCCGGCAAAGCCGTCCGGAAAGTTCAGGGTGACAGCGCTGTGCTGCATCTATCATTTCCTGAACACCATCTGCGGCTGTTACATCAAAGCCCTTTGCCAGCATAAAGGCAGCATCCCTGCCTGATCCGCAGCCAAGCTCCAGAATTCTGGAACCGGGAGAAAACCCTGACACAAGCAGACGGTGCAGGTCTGACATATCTGCGGATTCATATCTTGGAATCAGCTCTTCCCAGTGGGTGGTATAATATTCAATGGTTGAATCATCCATACCCAGTTTCTATACTGTACAGAAAAAACCGTCAATATTATTTTCACTGCATCTTTACAAGCACGTCATATACTGATATGAATTTTCATGACAGAATAATTGTCAGGACGACATTCTCATACCGGAACTAAAACTCGATGATCAAGTTTTTTGTAAGTCGTTGATATTATTCAATTTATAAAGACCCACCATAATCATGGTACATTTTTTGTTCTTCAGCAATATCAGCTACTTATGATTTTAAATGAAATATTTATATAAAACCGCCTCATTTTTACCCCCAGTGTTTACAGGGTTCGAGAAAAAACTTGATAATCGAGTAAAAAACACCCACAGGATTCAAATAACAAGCATACCCTCCGTTCAATGGCAGAAAAAATGCGTAAATCCGTCTGAGGTGATAGAAAAAATAACCCCGGGCATGACGATATTTATCGGTACCGGAGTATCTGAACCCTTAACCCTTTTCAAAACCCTCAAGGCCTCAAAAAAATTCAATCTGGACCTGGAGTTATGTAATAGTTTGATTTCAACGACTTAGAGCTTGTAGCTGCTCAGCTTTATGTGAAAGATCGCCCTGGGATGGTAATTTTTCACCACTTTTTTCAGCACGCCGAAGCACAGTACTTCTCGACTCAAACTCCCGGGTAAGATCATTTTTAGTAAAACCTTGCTCATACCAATATGAAATATCTCCTTCTTTAAACCGCAGATGAGGATTTATCGTCCATCTATTGAAAAGACCATAAAATTTTGCCAAATCTCTAACCTCATCTTTTGTCAACTTATCTGTGTTATAGTAGTCCCAGCATGACTTGATGCCGATTTTATTCATGCTTTCAGCGGAACTTAACCGTGCGAGCATTAACTTTATGTATCACTCGATGATCAAGTTTTTATGCCTGGCTAAATTTATACGTTTATAATATAATCACAAAAAGTGTGAAAAGATATTAAACAACTTTTACAAAGGCATATTGATTATGATAATAACTGAATCGC
>JAYEJJ010000185.1:0-2795 GCA_034660495.1 Thermodesulfobacteriota bacterium
GTTCCCATTTCTTGTTTTCACTTGCAACATGTTCCGATTCGTTATAAAGTGTTTTCATAGCTCGATCCGTTTTTTTTAGAAAATAAGTTAGCTGCTACTTTCCTATTTTCTCCTAACAGATCGAGTTATATTTGTCCCGTACTTTCTCAAATTAAATTTTTGTTGACTGCTTTTCTGGCCAAGTGGGCGAACTTAGAACCAAGCCCTAAATTTTTAACAAAAAATATGCTGCGGACAACCCGCAGATCCCGAATCGGTCCGACAGGTCCTGAACGCAGGCTTGACAACATTTTCGAGAAATTAGATATAAAAATTTGATCATCGAGTAAAAGTTTTAGTTAGGGATTTTCCAAAAATAATCCACGCATCTTACTTGCCTTTTTGCCCGTCTTCTACGTTGTGCCAATGGAACATATTTATTTCTTGACAAAAGGCAAAAAAACATTTATCTGTTTTTTATCCTTAGACAGTATACAAACGGAAGATATCCCGCCACTTTTTTCGGGAACTTCTATTATATTTTACTAAATTCTGACGTTCTTTCTTTAGGATCTGTTGCTGTCTATTGTTTAAAAGTAGCTATTCTTTATACAGACAGCGCTTCAATGTGGTTGTGGTTTGGGTGGTTATGGCTTGGCATGTTCCCTTATCTTATCATGCCGGCGCGTCAGCGCAAAATCTCTTTAAACTTTATAAACATGACGGCATCCTTTATAATGCTTCAAAAGTAGTTTACACTTTTTGTGTTTGATTTTTATATTTTTCGTGCCTTTCGTGTGTTTCGTGGTTAAAAAAAATAAAAAGTGTAAAGTGCTTATGAAGGATGCCAACATGACAAACATTTTTTGTTCTGATAAGTCAAACAATCACAACTGTTCTCCGTCAAGTAAACAATATCTGACGGTCTTCATTCAATTATGATGTTCGTTACCCATTCCGGTCTTGCGCTACTGTTTTGTTAAGGTGATTTTTTGCTGTATGGTCATATATGCCTGAATATACAGGTAAAACCCAAAAAAAGGAGTGTTCAGATGAAAACCCATTTTCTGCAGAAAAAAATTACCGTCATTATAGCCATCGGGATCATCAGTGTGTTTTTTGCCGGGCCCGCGCATGCGCAGTTTGGCAGCGATACCCTTGTCAATGATGACAACACGGAATTCAACCAGTTTATCCACAACGGCATCCCTTCAGTTGCCATACATGGTAACACGGTTTTTGCCACCTGGCTGGATTCACGGGCCGGGGCCACCACAGTGGACATGGGACGGGATGTTTACTTTGCCAAAGGCACCATGGATGCTGCAGGCAAGGTGACTTTCGGTGCCAATGTCCGGGTGAAAGACATTGACCAGAGTGCCTGTTCTGAAGGCCCTTCCGCACCGTCCATTGCCGTGACATCCGACGGCACCATCTGCATTGTGTGGAAGGACAACCGGGATAACACCGGACTGGCGGACAGCCAGGGAGACAGTATCTACCTGGCCCGGAGTGTGGACGACGGCATCAGTTTTATGGTCAGCCAGAAACTGGACATCCTGCCGGACACCGAAGCGTATCTGCACCGCCGGTCCCCGCGGGTGGCGGCGGCAGGCGGGTATGTATATGTCACCTTTGGCAAAGGCATGCAGGATTCACTGGAAATGGTCGTTTCCAGCGATAACGGCCAGACATTTGGCAGTGTGCAGGAAATTCTGCCAGTCCCGGCGGATGAGTCGGTGATCTCAGCGGACAGCAGTTATTTATATATCGGATATATTTCAACCGTGTCCCAGGGGGTTGGACTTCCTGCCAAACATGAAGTGATATTATACATCAGCAGTGATTATGGCCAAACCTTTGGCAATCCAATAGTGATCAATGATGACGCACCAGCAGACCCTGCTGAAGAA
The DNA here is from genome assembly GCA_034660495.1 of Thermodesulfobacteriota bacterium. Classification (GTDB taxonomy): domain Bacteria; phylum Desulfobacterota; class Desulfobacteria; order Desulfobacterales; family Desulfobacteraceae; genus DATFJZ01. The sequence continues at coordinate 1,893 of JAYEJJ010000185.1, forward strand.
AAAAACAGGGAGCACCTGTCCATTGCCGCATCCGGTGATAATCTGTATCTGGCATGGCGGGATGACCGGAACAGCACCGGCCCCGGGGGCCAGTATGTGTATGGGGCTGTCAGCCATGACCGGGGTGTCACCTTTGGTTCCAATATCATCCTGGGTCCGGATCAATCCAATATTGTCGGTACCAGTGATGACAACCGCTGGGCACCCTCGATCTCAGCCTGGGCAGATAATGTGGCGGTCAGTTCCCATGGAAAACTCAACACTTATCAATCCGTGATTGCCCGGATCAGTACTGACAGGGGGGTCACCTGGACCGATGAAATGATGGTGTCAGACACCTTCAATCGACCGGCCATTGGACCGTCATCCCTGGCGATAAACAACAGCATGGCCTGTGTCCTGTGGGAAGCTGACGGTGAGTGGGTCGGTGATACCGGTACTGGCGACAACATGTATGCCGCCGGGTATGTGTTCGGGACTCCCGGCCCGGCCCAGTGCCCCGAGGGCGTGCCTGAATTCAGCGCCAGCACCTCAGAGCTGACGCTGCCTTCCGTTTGTATCGACGGCGTATACATCGATACTGAAATTAAGCTGATCCTGGATTTCACCACCATGACCTTTAAGATAAAATAAATGATGCTATAATTGAGAATAAGCTTTCCAGGGATCTCTGTTTTAATTTTTTCAATTTATTAGTCTCATTTAAGGTTAAAACCCCCGCCTTTTAGGCGGGTAGCTTTAGCTATGATCTTTGCGTGCTCGTGCTCGTGAACGTAAACGTAAACGTGTTCGTTAACGTGGTTGACATAATTTTGTAAGCATTGAGACTATACGGATAAGTAAGGCTTTGCCTTGCTTAAAGGATTGTATATCATCAATTTTTAACACTTGGCAAACATCAAT
>JAYEJJ010000186.1:0-7550 GCA_034660495.1 Thermodesulfobacteriota bacterium
CCATCCCGATATTCTCAGCAGGTTAAAAACCCTGATTTTATACCCCATTGTAGTGGAAGATTTTATCTCGGAATATAAAGACTTCCAGCAGGAAGCCATCGAACAGATTTATATGGCTGTCAAAGGAAATATGCGCAAGTTCCAGGAGATCTGTACAGACTGCCGGGACAGAGCAAAGGAATTGAAGTATCAGTTTGTAGACATTAATCTTGCCCTTGAGTTTATATCCGACATCCCTCCCCAGTAAGCTATAAAAAAAACCGCACGACTTGATATAGGCCATTTGCCGATTTGCCGGCAGGTGGCCTATTCTCGTAACTCTCATATCCTCATCTTAAACTCGCTATCTTCATTTGTTTTCATCATGTCTTTCGGGCGCTGAAAAAGTCATAATATTTTGCAATTTGCTGTAATATTGGAGAAATATTGATGGCGTTACACTATTTTGATTATTGAACGACACAACGATTTTAATATAACTCACTTAATTTAAAGAAAAAAATGCTTCAACCGTCTGAATTAGACGGATTGAAAAGCGTTACACTATTTGAATCTCATCAAGAATAAAACTAGAATTATTGTTACAGAATTGGTGGATTTGAAAAAAGTTGTGCACTCTTATAAATAATGATATGGTTGCATTTGAAAAATACGGGTTATAAAAACATTTTTTCATGTACAGGATTTTTTTTAATATGCTTAAATCTGTAGAAGATTTAAATAAAAACAAGGTGTTGTATTTTCCTCTTGGAAAATTAAACAGAGATGAAAGCATATTTAAAGGACCTGATCAGGAAGAGTTTACGGAAAAATTTAAACCTATTTTTTTTCCCATTTTAGGCAAACAGCTGGCCTTGAATACCTATTATCAGAATGAACTCATTGCAATGGCCAACACCCCTGTTTCAATTGAACTGCTTAAAATTTTTGACAGACTTAAGATTAATTTTCAAGTCAATTATAGTGACCTCACTGAAAGGGAAAAAAATCAGGCCATTGACTGTGTCATTGCCCAGATTTTTGAAAACAAAAAAGCCCTTGCCAGAAGCATTAAACACAAAGATATCCCTGAAATTCAAGATACGGTTCACAGGTTTATTTCAGCAGGGATATCCCGTCTGAGTGATACTTCCTTTCAGAGCCGGTTTAAAAAAATTCAAAGTTATCTGGAGTTTGCCTGTGATTATCTGACATCCAGTAATCAGTATGTAGAGGTTGCTGCATCACTTAAAAAATTAATTGAAAAAGAGCAGACCGTTTTCAGACTGGGCAGGCATAGTATGGGAGAAACCCTTGAGCACAGCTTGAAAACCACCTGGCTTTCCCTGATTCTTGCCCGGGAGACAGGTGATTTTGATGATAAGGATTATAAAAGACTCAGTGTCATCTGTATGGCCCATGACTGCGGAAAAGCCCTTATTCCCGAGTCTATTATATATAAAAAAGGACGGCTGACCCGGCTTGAACTTGAAATAATGAAGAGCCATGTGCTGTTTTCCTATATTATAAGCTCAAACAGCCAGACAAATCTTGATTTTAAAGCCTTTGTCACAGGGCTGCATCATATCAAAGAAAACAGGCATATTCCATTGAGCTATGGTATTATTCCAGACACCCATACCTCTTTCTTCAGCTATCTGACTCCTGAAGCACAGGAAAAGCTTAAAAAAAACTATGACAAAATGATTAAATACTATCGGCTCATGAGTATTGCTGACACCTTTGAGGCGATTTCAGCGGAAAGGGTGTATAAAGCCTCCTCAAGCATCGGCAAAACCATTGAGATCATGCTCAAGGAAAACCTTAAAAACGCCCAGTTCTATACCCCATATCTTAATATTTTTACAAAGGCCGCTGTAAAATACTTTTTGCCAAGAAACATGATTTTTAAAATATCTGATGTGATTCTTGAAACATATTATAAAGGAGATGATCCTGTTTTTGAGAACAAAAAATTTTATCAGAAATATTTTCAGGGGGTTATTGTAAATCCATCTGATAATTATCTGGATAAGGCGTTTTGTATGATTTACAACCGGCTGACAGACAAGGTGGATCGTCATCTGAATATTCTGCCCTGTCATCTGCTTGAGCAGCGTTATTTCAGATAAACCCACATGTCCTGGCGGACACACCAAAACATGAAACAGGCAACCGCTGGGGGCTCTTAACCGGCTGTTTTATATAACCCACATGTCCAGGCGGACACAACGAAGTATGAAAGCCATCAGCCGCCGGTAACCAGCAGGAAAAAGTATGCAATTGTTTACAGGAAGCTGATAACTGAGTACTGAGTACTGAAGGCTGAAGGCTGAAGGCTTTCATAAAAAACAGATTTTTCCGGATACTTTTGATCAGCATATGTTAAAGGTGGGCAGCGGTGAAGTGGATATTTCATTTTCCAATCCCTTTATCTACATCAAAATAGCTGACAGGTTCAATGCCCAGGCTTTTGCAAGAATAGTCACCATTGAGGACCAGGAAAAGTTCAGGGGTCAGATCATCTGCCGCAGCGATCGCACGGACATAAAAAATATCAGGGACTGCCGCAAAAAAACCTGGATCGCGGTGGACAAGACCTCTGCCGGGGGATATCTTTTTCCCCTTGGCTTTTTTTATGCCGAGGGAATTGCGCTCACAGACTTTAAACACATCGCCTTTGCCCCGGGTCCAGGCGCCAAACAGGAAAAAGTGGTGTTTGCCGTTCATGCTGAAAAATACGATATTGGAACCATCCGTGAAGGCACTTTAAACGTGGTGGCGGACCGAATCAATACCAGTGACATCAAAATCATTGCAAATACGCCTTTGTATCCGGGATGGGTGTATGTCGCCCAAAAGGACCTGGATGACACGATAATAGAAAAGATAAAATCTGCGCTGCTGGTCCTGGACTTTAATAAGAATGAGGACAGGCCGGTGCTGGAAGCAGCTGATTTTATCAAGGTGATTTCTTCAAAAGACAGGAATTTCAATTCCATCAGAAAGCTTGCCAGAGATCTTGGGGCAGGAGAATAATGCAGCCCTTTACACGGATAAAACTGAATTTCAGAACCCAGGTCTATCTTGTTATGTTCTCTCTTCTCCTGCTTCTCGGCCTTGTGACCTTTTTTATTGTCAGCAGAATCATGCATGATGCCATGATTGAGGAGAACAAAAACCGTGCCGTCTCCATTGGTGTCAATCTTTCTGCCAGACTGGTGGAACCGGTGCTCACCATGGATTATTTTTCAATGAAAAAACTCGTGGATGAGACTGTCCGCTTAAGTGACGATAGGGCTTGGTCTTACAATTGTCTGGAATACCGTTCATGATTATGATGGATATATAGATGTTCAGACAGAAGACAAAGGTATTTTTTTCCGTCTCTATTTTCCCGTGACCAGAGATTTGGCTGACCAGATCCCGGAGGATACAGCCGAAAAAGATCTCCGCGGCAGAGGCGAGACCGAACTGGTAGTAGATGATCAAAAATCCCAGAGAGTAATGCTGTGTGAAATGCTGAATCACCTGGGATATGCGCCATATGCGGTTTCAAGCGGGGAGGCGGCCGTAAAATACATAAGGCATAACCAGGTTGATATTATTATCCTTGATATGCTCATGGAACCTGGTTTGAACGGCAGACAGACGTTTGAGAAAATTCTGGAAATCAATCCTCACCAGAAAGCCATAATTGCAAGTGGATATTCTAAAAATGAGGATGTGGTGATGGCTCAGAAATCAGGCGCAGGTCAGTTTATTAAAAAACCATTTACACTGGAGAAACTCAGCGCTGCCTTAAAAGATGAATTGAACCGATAAGCTGTTGAATGTCAATACTTCCTGACACTCGATCATCAAATTTTTATGGAAGAACCGATTAAGAGCCCCCTCCGTCGTTCTCGTTCCTGACAGGCAACCGCTGGGGGCGGCGGTATTCAAAAAACTTGATGATCGAGTGAAATGATATGACAGATTTAAAAACGTCAATTTCAGGCATTGAAAAGCAGTAAGCCCAGAATAAAAACCACAGCACTTGTCACCACGACAACCATTGTATAGCCCATAATGTCTCTGGCTCTCAGCCGTGTAATACCGAGAAGTGCCAGGGTCCAGAAGGGCTGCAGCATATTTGTCCATTCATCCCCATAGGCAATGGCCATTATGGTTTTCGGCATGGAAAAATTCAGCGTTTCTGCCGCTGTAACCATGATCGGTCCCTGGACAGCGATCTGTCCGCCGCCCGAGGGTACAAACAGATTAACCAGCCCGGCGCTTAAAAAGGCAAAAAGCGGATAGGTTGTACTGTTTGATATGGCCACAAAGCCGCCTGCAATAACGGCAACCAGGCCGGAAAATTTCATCATTCCCATAATGCCGGCATAAAAGGGGAATTGAATAATAATGCCGGCGCAGGCTTTGGTGCCTTCACTGACCGCCCGGGTTTAGTTGATGGGGGTCCGCTGTAGAATAATCCCGGTAAAGAGAAAGGTAAAATTGACAATATTCAGGTTCAGCTGAAATCCCTTGGTAAAAAAGTACCAGACAATAAAAGACAGCCCCATTAACCCGATAATCCATGAAATAAGCTGACTGTTTTCAATTTTATCTGCCGGCACCATTTTTTCCCTGGCAACAGTTTCTGTTTTTTCTTCTTCAATCAGGCCGGGGTCCACATCTGAAATCTGCATGATTTCCTCATCTTTTTTGGGAGCCATGAGGAGCATTGTCAATGGAATGATAATTAAAAGGCCGATGGTGACCGCGATATTCATGGACGAGAAAAGGGTTTCCCCTGTTGAAATAATGCCGATACTGTCTTCGAGAAAATGCCCCTGGGTTGCAACCAGCAGAGGTCCTGACGCGGACAGTCCGCCGTGCCATGTTAAAAATCCCGCATACCCGGCTGCACCCAGCAGGGGATAGTGCATTTTAATATTTCTTAAATAACCGCTGCGTCCCACTTCACGGGCCATGAGCGCGCCCACAATAATGCCCAGTCCCCAGTTGATCAGGGAAGCCAGGGAGGCGGTTAATGCCACTAAAAAAAGAGCGCCGGTCTGTTTTTGGGTATTTCGGCAAGTTTTTCAATGCCTTTTCTGACAATGGGAGACGTAGCCAGGGCGTGTCCTGTGATAAGGATAAGGCACATCTGCATTCCAAATTTTAAAAGGGCCCAGAACCCCTTGTTCCAGTGTTGAATCATTTCAAAGGGACCGCTGTCTGTAAAAATCAGTCCAAGGATATATGCGATAAAGGTTAATAAAATTGCAAACAGCATGGGGTTTGGCATCCATCTGTGGGCCCATTCATCAAATATTTTTCCAATTCCTCTAATCATGGTAGTGATATCCTCTGTTAATTGATTAAGGTAAAATTATATTATATCCAATGGTAAGGGATCTGTAAGACTGAAAATTATTTTTCCTGTCCCTGACATATTAGATCGGATATTTTATTCTGTTTTGTAAAAGCACAGTTTCTTAGGTTGTCACCTATCACCTCCTTTTAAAAAACAGAGCAGGCATTGACATTAAATGTCTGGAGGGCGTTTTTTGCTCCATGGCCGGGCCTGTTCCAGTTGTGAGGCCAGCCGCAGCAATACATCCTCCTTTCCGAAAGCGGCTGTAAACTGAATGCCCACCGGCAGGTTTTCCTCTGTCCAGTACAAAGGCACCGACATGGAGGGCTGACCTGTGGCATTAAAAAGATTTGTAAATCCAAAAAATCGGGAAAACTCTGTCATGTAGTCTCCTGTATCTGCTGTATCTGTGTCAAGAACCCCTAATTTCAGAGCTCCTGACACCACAAACCTAATATATTGTTTTAACTGAAAATATTCAAATTTAGGATCGTAATTTTAAATGCATAAAAAAACCAGACAAATACCATATATTGTGCTTATTGTCTTTGTTTTTAAAAAAAAATACTATATATAGAAAATGATTATGCATTCAAAATTAGCTGAGGTCAGGAGTTCTGAATTTGACAGGGGGACTTAACAAAACAGGGCTCATCAGGATGTCGTAGTGATTGAAAAATTTCGCAGTTCTGCGGCCGGTTAGGTGCATATATTGAAGCGCTTCAAGGTACTGGGCCGCACTTGTGTTTTTTCCTGATTCTGCAATGATCCAGGTGGTATATTCAAAATTTTTCCGGGATAACGGGGAGGTGCAGTGTTGCGCCAGGGCCTTTATACTGCAGTGAACATTTACATTGACAAGGGTTATGATAGACCGGTCAAATTTTTTTGCGTTGATTTCAGGCCGGGCTTCTTCAATGTGATGTCCCAGAGGTTCACATAAAAGGGCGGCATTGTGAACTGCGTCAACGCATTCCCGGGAGACCTGCTTTCCCGAAGGCGGGGTTGCGGTAAAGGCTATGGCTAACCGGCCCGGACTTTTGTCGATTTCATCCATATATCTTCCTGAAGCCGGAGGGGCCCAGTAGGGATCACCCGGAGCCGGTCCTGAAGCAATATCCAGAAACGCAGCATTGTCCCTGACAGAGCGGGTTATCACATGGGAAGTGCTCATGCCGTTCCAGTTTTCTCCAAGAACGGGTCCACAGGGGATTCTGCCCCGGATGGGCTTTAATCCTAACATACCGCAGCAGGATGCTGGAATGCGAATGGACCCGCCCCCATCCGATCCATGGGCGGGCAGCCCCAGTGTGGTGTTGACCCCGTCCCTGAAGGGAATGGACCCGCCCCCATCCGATCCATGGGCCGCCGGTACCATCCCTGTTGCCACGGCTGCGGCCGCGCCCCCGCTGGACCCACCCGAAGTATACTCCAGGTTCCATGGGTTTCTGCAGGGCCCGAATAATTTGGGTTCAGTTGTAATGGTAAGACCAAACTCTGGGGTATTTGTTTTTCCAGGAATCACAAGACCGGCTGATTTATACCGCTTTACCAGCTCAGTGTCATGGTCGGGCATATAATCTGCAAACTGGCGGCACCCCTGGGAGGTGGGAATGCCTTTATAATTTTCTCCAAGATCCTTTAGAAGAAAGGGCACGCCCTGAAGGGATCCTTTGGGAAGTCCTTTTTCAATGCTTTTTTCAGCCTGGTCATACATTTTCCTGACCACGGCATTGATATGAGGGTTGAGTCGTTCAATGCGGTCAACAGCAGCCTCAAGTATTTCAGAGGGATGGATCTGTCCTGTTCTGACGAATTCTGCCAGCTCAACGGCATCGTATGATTCATAAGTCCCATTTGAAACCCTCCTCATATCACTCCCGTCCTGGATCTGCAACCGGCATGACTCGATTTTCATTTAAAACTTGATTTTCAAGTAAAAGCATGCTGGCTCTTTATTCTGATTCTCTGTTTTTTATGAACAAAAAGGTATAATGTCAAATATTTTTTTGACGGGACAGACTGATCCAGATTCATGCCATAATGGGTCATGCCATAACATAATGGGTCATGCCATAACATAATGGGTCATGCCATAACATAATGGGTCATGCCATAACATAATGGGTCATGCCATAACATAATGGGTCATGCCATAAACTGATGAGAGAGTTTTTCATAAATGATATCCTGGGATTTGCGCAGG
>JAYEJJ010000186.1:7650-13482 GCA_034660495.1 Thermodesulfobacteriota bacterium
CATAATGGGTCATGCCATAACATAATGGGTCATGCCATAACATAATGGGTCATGCCATAACATAATGGGTCATGCCATAAACTGATGAGAGAGTTTTTCATAAATGATATCCTGGGATTTGCGCAGGTAACTCAATTGTTTCTGGTTCAGTTCTCCTATGTTTTCATTGAGCCACTGCAGATTGCCCGATGCGATGGCTATTTTTGCTTCAAGGGAAATATCGTACTGCCACAGTGCTGCGATGCCCTTTTCCACGATAGAGTCCTGGAAACCCTTGTCTTCGGCAATCCGGGTCATGGCTTTTAGAATTTCTCTTTTTTCATGGGAAGCATCTGGTAATGGTTCAGAGGAATCAGCGTGTTTTTTTAAAAGGACATTGAAAACGCGGTCTACGATTTTTTTTAATTGTTCTTCGGTAAATGGTTTTGGCAGAAGATCTGTGGCGCCAAGCTGCAGCGCCTCTTTTGCAATGGAACTGCTTGCATGGCTGGTCATAACGATAATTTCAATTTCAGGGGTTATCTCCTTTACCAGTTTGATGATTTTCATGTTTTCCAGATTTGATGTATGAATGTCTGCAATAAAAATGGCAAACGCATGTTCTTTAACAGCGTCAATGATACCTTTAAATGTACCGTGTCTTTCTATGGAGTACCCCTGTTTTCCAAGAATTGTCTTAATTTCTTCTGCAAGATTGAGGCTGTCTTCCAGAACAATAATCCTGGATCTGCTGTTTTCGCCGTTTGTACCGGTTTTTTTATGATTCAGTTATGTTTATCTCCTTTGTTAATATGAAAGGGTTTCACAAAAAAAGGATATGTTTCCCTCTGACCTTTTTTTATATGACAGCCATCAGCCATCAGTATTCAGCCGTCAGCGATCAGTAGTCAGATAGCAGCTTTCGCGCTTCGTTGTGTCCGTCAGGATATGTGGGTTTATAAGAAACACTCGTCAAAGCATTGCCATTGGCGGCGTTTCATTCTTCGTTGTGGCCGGATCGATGATCATGGTCCGGCCAAGCCGTTTATAAGAAACGCCCGTCAAAGCATTGCCGTTGGCAGCGTTTCATTAAAAGCCCCCGGCGGTTTTGTCCCGGCTGGAGAAGATTAAGGGGGAACGGCTTCCAGGATCATTTCAGGACAGCGTGGTAAAACTTGTATCTGTCTGCAATAATATCAGTAAATACCATAAAGTCAACAGTGTAAACCCGTGTTGATCCTTACATGGTGCTGGATTGTTTGTTTACAATGGAAAAATGTTAAGGGCTTGAGAGAAAGTCATCAATCTTTATATCTTCTGCACTGTCAGGGTCCGGAGGCAGACCCTGACCAACGGCAGATTGAATGCCATGAATATAAAGGCGCGAAGACTTTTGCAGCTTTAATAAGGCTGATTTTTTTTGGATCTCAATGTTCCTGACAGAGCAACCGCTGGGGGCTCTTAATCGGTTTTTCCATAAAAACTTGATAATTGAGTTTAAGGAACAGTCACGTCAGCCAGGTTGGAAAAAATAATTTTTCCTGAAGGGGTTTCGCCCTGAATGGCCGTAACAACGGAAAATCCACTGGGAAGCCCCGGGACGGTCAACTGAGCCGGGTTGCCCAGGGCAGAAAGATCAAAGGTAAAAATTTCACTTTCTGCTGTCAGCGGTGCCATGGCATAGTACAATGTGTAATTGGCAATGTTTTCTGTAAAATACCAGTTCATTATCAGGTTGCTGTTGTTGATCCGGGTCTGAAGGATATCATTTGAGACAAATGCGATTTTCAGGGGATTCAGCTCAGTGGATATGACCTCATCAATGCTGTTGTCATCTGTATTAACAATGAAAATGCTGGCATCTGTGCTGCTGGTGACCCAGAGCATTCCGTTTTTATCTCCATAGGCCCCTGATTCCATACCGGCAAGATTTTTCTCGACAAGTAAATCGTTGACTATTCCTGTAACTTCTCCTGTGGACGGGTTAAACCCGTAAAGGGTATTGTTTCCCCAGCCGTTATAGCCGATAAAATATCCCTTGTCCGGGGAATGCACGGTCATGCCGGAAATATTGCCCCAGGGATGATTTGCCTCATCTCCGTCATCAATGAGAAGGGAGGTGGCATAGGTGTCCGGGTTAATGGATACAATGCCGCCGGAGTAATCAGCCGGGGTGCCGTTCCAGGAAGTTTCCAGGGTTCCCTGTCCCTGAACGTAGATCATATTGGATACAGGCTCGTAGCAAATGGCGGACGGGTTTTTAACGGGAAGCAGAATACCGTTTTTCTCTTTCCCCTTTCCCGTATAGATTTCCTGGTTGGTGTTTGTATCAAATACAGCCATATAGGCCGGGTTGGGGGTCCAGTTGTCATCCTGGTTCAAGCGCTGTACTACAATGAACAATTTATCCTTGACAATAACGCCGGATATCATTTCCGGTCCAATGCTGTCCTGGTCGTTATAGGCACTGAGATCAAGAACCCCTGTTTTAAAGGCACTTTCCTCAGTGGCTTCCGGGTTCACAATCCAGGCAAAAGAAGAGTTGTTTCTGAGGACATAGGCCTTGGTCGGGCCGGCAAACACCATGGCATAGGGATTTACCGTGGACACTGTATCTGTTTCATCCATTACAGAATACTGCCAGAGGGGAATGGTTGGGTTGGCAATATCGTATTTGGTGATATTGTCACCCATATATCTTTCTGTTACATAGAAATACCGACCAAAGGAGTCTACTCCCAGGTCTGAAACGGTTGGATGGATATTGGTCTGAACCTTTCTCGGCCCGCCCTGGGGATCCACTGATACAAGGGCAAAGGCGCCGCTTGAGTAATCAGCTGCGGCTGTGACACATACGGCTTTCTGCTCCGCTGTTACTATGCGCGGGGTAAAGGCACTGGTTATCAAAATTGATCCGGCAATCAGGCAGATCATAAAGAAAAGGGTTCTGGGGGTGTTGTGTTTCATGGATTACTCCTTTTATTAGTTTGGTAATAAGTTGTTATTATTCCCTGAAATTTATTTTCTTAAAATATATACTTCAGGGAAGCTGAAAAGGATCTCCCCGGTTTTGGATACCGGTAAAAATCCTCATAATAGTTATCCTGGATGTTTTTGACATCTGCTGTGATCTGCCAGTGTTGTTTGAACAGATAAGACAGGCCGATATTGATCTCTTCTCTGTTTTTTGCCTTAAGAAGATTGGCGGTATCATAGTACATGTCTCTGTCAGCCAGATATTCCAGGAAAAAAATCCCGCCCCATCTGCGGATTTCAAATTTTCCCATCCATGATGAGGCATACCGGCCGGGCAGCTCTTTTCCGTCAAAGGCAGTTATATTACTGTTGTTCTCTGTATCCTGGCAGGTCATTTCTCCAGTCAGGGTGAAATATTTTAAAAAGCAAAGGCGGACTCCGGCTTCGACTCCTGAAATATCAGAACTGGAGATATTGTCTGATTTTCCAATCCCCCGGGCGTCATACACCCGGGTAATCAGATCCTCTACATCATTATCAAAATAAATCAAATTAACGGACAGACTTTCAATATGGCTGCCTTGAAAGGACCATGACGCTTCCAGTCCAATATCCCGGTTGACCCCTTTTTCTGATTCAAGCTCCATGTTGCCGGCAAAAAACCCCCTGTCTCCGAACAATTCAAAAAAAGAGGGTTCCCTGACGTATTGATTTACATTGGATTTCAGGGTCAGCCATGGAAACACCCTGTACTTCAGGCCGATCTGGGGATTCCAGTAGGTTTCATTGTCATCAATTCCATCCAGGGAAGTCCCAAAAGATGTGTTTTCACTTTTTAATTTGTTGGTTATATGGAGATACCTTACCGCCGGAATGATACTCAACCTGCCCTCCATGAGAAGCAGGGTATCCTCAATCCCGAGGTTTACAATGAAGCGTCTGCTGTCCAGTGGTATGGCCTGCCCGGTCAGATCATCCGGTTCATAGTGTTCATAGTGAATGTCTGCTGTAACCGTCATGGTATTGGCTTTTGTCATCCATTCGGTATAGGTGGTGCATCCGTATTTCCGGGTGATGTTTTCTGTATGCTGTTTTCCAAGCCCGATATACCCGTTAAGATCTTTGTAAACCTCCTCCATCCAAGTGTTGTCCACTCTCAGCACGGTGTTCAGTCCAAGGGGAGAAATGTTGTTCAGGGTCAGACTGGCAGCGGTGATATTGCGTTTTGTATCAAGGAAGGCATCGTTTGCAGGAGCATTGATCCAGGAAGCGATTTCCTGGTCTTTTTGAAACCACTGGTTGACAAGGGAGAAGCGGGAGTCTTTATTGATGTCAACACCGAATTTACCCATAAGATTTGCCTGCTGGACGGCATTGTTCTTCCGGTCCTCCCATTGATCATCATCAGGATTCCACAGGGTGCCCCTGGTGTTTTTAAATTCAAAATCATTTTCACTGTCCAGGTATTCCCCAGAGAAAAGATAATCCAGTTTTCCGACTTTGTGGTTGACAAGGGCTGAGGACTGCCTGGTATTGAAGGATCCGTAACCTGTGCTGACATGACCGCTTATCCCCTGTTCCGCGCGAAGGGTTTTTATGTTGATCACCCCGCCGATGGAAGGTTTGCCGAATTGAATAGGGGCAGTGCCCTTGAATATTTCTATGGATGCCACATCAGACAGGGAAATATTGCTCAGGTCCATGCCCCCGCCGGATGCGTCGTTTAAAAGAATTCCATCCAGATAGATCATGACCTGTTCCCCGGTGGACCCCCTCAGGGACACGCTGGAGAAACTGCCAATACCGCCGGACTGCCTGATCTGAATGCCGGCTTCCTTTTCAATGACATCGGACAGGCTGGACATCCTGCCTTCAAACGCATCTCTTTCAATAATGGTATAAAAGGACGGGGTATGTGTCAGATCCACATCACCGGTTTGGAATTGATTGTCCACCGTTTTTGTGGTGACCACCATGGTATCAAGGATGACTGCACCAGGGGGGGTGTCCTCTTTGTTTTCCAGGGAATTGTTCTGTGAATATGCGGGGCTGGTGACTGCTGACAGGAAAATGCTCCCAGCCAGGGCTGTAAGCTGGATTGTTTTAAAAAAAGACGTGAAAGAGTACATGAGGAAACCTTTTTTAAATCAAACATTGAATCTGATCCAAAGATTTCCCTTTTTAATCCATAAGATCCAGATGCCTTGACCTGCCCGTGTCAGGCATCCCTATCACCAGGCAGGTCTTCTGACTTTCGGATCAGCCTAATAACCGCGCCTTCCCATCATTAACATCATCACGGTTTTAACTGTAATGAAGAATCAGACAGTGGCTTGAATGCGGTGTTCGTCCCCGAATACAGCGGAGGGTCCGTTCCCGGTTTTCACGGGATTCCCTATTAAGTTCACTACACCTGATGCAAAGTAGCACTCTATGAAAATTTTTTTTGAATGTCAAGACAAATCTATCTCCAGCAAAATATCTGTTATTCGATTATCAAGCATGGGGGGCTCCTAATCGGTTCTTCCATAAAAATGTGATAATCAAGCGTCAGGCGTTGATTCTCCTGCATTTTTTAGACCTGACTTGATTTCCTGTGGGTACATGCCCTGTTGTTTTTTTGGTAGGCCTGGGGTATAAGAAAGAACCAGTGAGGGGTCAGGCATGCGTTAAATGGATTATCCAGGTCTTCCCCTGCATGCAGCGGCTGCGGTCTGGATGTCACTGAGAGTAACTATTTTAAACAGACAAAAGTCAACAACCCCTGAGCTAAAGACTCAGGGGCTTGCAAGGCAACTTGTAAGCCCGGTTGATTAGCCTAAGCCACAGAAAAATTGGTGGCTGCGTTACATTGGAATATATAGTCATCCCAAGGTA
>JAYEJJ010000187.1:0-2745 GCA_034660495.1 Thermodesulfobacteriota bacterium
CTAAGCCACAAATCCATACACGACCCATTGTTTTTATTAGGTGGTGTATGGATTGTCCATATTCCAAACGTATAACTTGTTGAAATAACTAATTCTGATCTATAAACAATTTTGAATGACATTGCAACCATTGGGGGCGGTGCTATTCAAAAAACTTGATAATCGAGTAATAATAACGGCCATGTCCTGCCGGGTACAATAAATGAAAGAAAAGAATTTCTATGTCGGACCGCCATAAGTTCCTTAACTGATATCAAATATTTTTCAAAACAGTGGGCTTTTAATGCTTAAATCGCCCATTTTGGCATCAAAAAAGGCATTTTATGGGAAGGTTTGTCATGTGGTGCAATGCACTTGTCCATAACCGTAATAACCGGAGCCTGACCCCAATTCATGACCCCAATTCATGTGGTGTGGACATCGAGGGGGTGGATAAATTCAAGATCATCCAGCACACAGTGGATGAGATCGAGGTGCTGATCAAAACCCATCCTGATCTTTTCCCGGAAAACGGGCAGGACCGCAATGATTTTTCGCCTTTTTAGAAGAAAACCCCATGATAAGCGGAGTAACCGTATTGTGGCTGTAATAGAGTGTATCCTGAACCAGAATGCAAGAGACACAGGGGCCGCCACATATCGCTCAATGAATAAAACGCTGATTCAATTGTGCATGAAATATGAAGTCGGGCTGTTTCAGATTCCCTGTCCGGAAACCATGTGTCTGGGTTTTCTTCGAAAGAGGGAACCGGGGCAATCCATCCGGGATGTTCTTGATACTGATTCAGGGCGGGAATGCTGCATGCAGACGAGTGTCGGGCTGGCTGACAGACTTCAGGAATATATAGATAATGGGGTTGAGATAACCGCCGTTTTGGGAGGAAATCCGCAAAGCCCGGGATGTGCCGTGCAGCCTGCTCTATACCTGATTTTTCAAAGATCAAAATTTCTTATCCTGTTTAAAATTACATGATCCGATTCCTTTTGTCCGGGTACTGGAGGAAAAACATGCCTGAAATGGAACGAATTGATATGATTTATAAAATTGCACTTCATAAGTCACACGAAGGGGGCGCAGTATCGGTACCGGGCCTTCGTGGTGAACTAAATCCAGCAGCCCAGCACAGAGAGTATGGTTTACATGCAATTGCCATAGGTCATGGCCTGTGATAAACGGTAGTAGAAAAAAAGTAAGGGCATTTATATGAAAGCGATTGAATTTGAAACAATGATCGAAAAAAAAGCCGACCAGGAAGTGCAAAAGGCCTTTTGCAGGTGCTGGAAGAAGATAATGCGCACTTGGATGATTTCAAAGAATACATGCCATTATGGTGACAGAACGAGGGGCGGGATAACAGACTACACCTGATGGGGAAAAGCATGTGGCTGATTTTTCGGACCGGTTTACGTTTTACAAAGGGGCAGGGTGCTTTGATCAGCTGGTGATTGCTGAAAGGGGCACGACGGCCGTACCCGAATTGCCCCGGGAAACAGGCCGATCCTGCCTTTTCGAAAACCGGTATGGACAAGGGCGCACCGTAGGAATGAAGGGGGGACCGCGTATTATCTGGTGGAGAAGATCATCTGTCCCAGATTCAGTGCTTGGATATCAAGACCTATCTGTGTGATGACATCCTCACCAAGGTGGACCGGGCCAGCCGGCAGTACCTGGAAGCGCCCATGCTGGAAAAGTTCTGGCAGGAGCACCAGAGCGGGCTGCGCAGCCGGTCCACGGAGCTGTGGTTTTCAACAAAATCAAAAAACAGGAGAAAATTGTCTGTCCAGGTATCTGTGATTAACCCAAAACCTGATACCGGATTGCTGTCAGCTGAATGATAAAAATCGCTCATGTAATTTATTCCTTCGGGATCGGGGGGCTGGAAAAAGGCATCACTACCCTGATCAACCATGGGTCCGATGATATAAAACATGTCATCATCAGCCTGTGCGGAAAAAAAGATTCGGAAACCTTGCTGCTTGGGTCTGCACGGATCATCTGCCTAGACAAACTTAATGAAGGCATCTCCAACACCATCCTGGAGGCCATGGCGAGCAGCCTGCCCAATGTCATTCAAAATTATTTTTTTTTGACGTATCATCTTGTAATCATATTAAATTCAGAACTCCTGACCTCAGCTAATTTTGAATGCATAATCATTTTCTATATATAGTATTTTTTTTTAAAAACAAAGACAATAAGCACAATATATGGTATTTGTCTGGTTTTTTTATGCATTTAAAATTACGATCCTAAATTTGAATATTTTCAGTTAAAACAATATATTAGGTTTGTGGTGTCAGGAGCTCTGAAATTGGAAAAACAGGGAAAAATTAAACTAAGACCACTTGAGAAGCGTGTGCATAAACCCAAACAACCTAAAAAAGCTACAGAGTTACTTGATATCATAGACAAAACAAACATTGTGGGAGATGTTAATGATTATCAAGTTTTGCTTCGGCAGGTGGTTGAAAACAATTTGGATAAAAAATGGAACGATTTGGTCCAACGCTACCACTACTTGGGTTATAAAAAGCTATTTGGTCTAAACATCAAATATTTTATATATCTGCATGGAGTCTCAGAGCCAGTTGGATGTATTTCCTTTACCAGTAGTACTACTTAGGAATAGGGTTTAAATAACTTGCCCATTTGGAATTGCCCTGTAATTCCAATTAGGTAAGAATTTATCAAATTCGATTTTCATATTTTCTTTGAAACCCTCAGCGACCTTTCTCCCAGTCTCAT
>JAYEJJ010000188.1:0-2714 GCA_034660495.1 Thermodesulfobacteriota bacterium
AATTCTCCTCACTATGTTTCTTGTATTTTTAAGGAGACTTATTCCATATTTTTTCAAAAAATTCAATGGGCACGAAATGCCAGGATACAATAGCCATCAGATATAGCGAAATTCTACAGCCTAGGGTATACCCCTTTATATCTGGAGCAAAGGGCCAACGCCTGTGCTGCAGAGTTTTTGATGCCCAGGCAAAGTGCTGTAAACAAAGTACGCAAATTCAGTTCACTTATCGAAGCATTGGAAAAATTAAGCGAACAGTATGAAGTGAGTCTGGAGATGGTTGCTTTACAAATCAAAAATCCCAGCTTGTTTTTCGATTTAAATGAGGAAGAAAAGGGAATCATTCACAGGTATATGGAAAATAAAGTTCAGAACTCCTGACCTCAGCTAATTTTGAATGCATAATCATTTTCTATATATAGTATTTTTTTTTAAAAACAAAGACAATAAGCACAATATATGGTATTTGTCTGGTTTTTTTATGCATTTAAAATTACGATCCTAAATTTGAATATTTTCAGTTAAAACAATATATTAGGTTTGTGGTGTCAGGAGCTCTGAAGTTTGAGGTACAATTCACACCATTCATCTTATTTTTCTGGTCTTTCTGGATTCACCATGATGAAACGATTGTTTGATTTCATTGCAACCGCAGCCGGACTGATTGTCATCAGCCCGGTTTTGTTGTTTCTTTTTCTTCTGGTACGTCGGAAAATGGACTCCCCGGTGTTTTTCAGGCAGAAACGCCCCGGCCGCCATGGAGCCTCCTTTTATATGTATAAATTCCGCACCATGACCGATGCATGTGATGACAATAGGCATTAGCAGGGTCTGACCCCGGTAAGTCTTTGTTTTTGTGAATTATTTCGTTTAAAATTGATCTCAAATCGGGCTTAGAGGATACTTTTTGATGCTAAAAAAGGGGTTTTAAGGGCAGGGGGCGGTGGTTAAGTGGTTGGCGGGGGTATTTGGTTGCTAAATGTTTCTGCCGGGGGTATTATGTCACCATGCGTTTATGACGATATGCTTACCTGTATGATGGAATTTGTTATTTTCGGCAAATTGATTTATAATCAAGTATATTATCGTTAAAATGGAAATTTTAGAGGGACTGAATATGGAAACCACCGAAAATATACGAGGCAAAGAATTACCACCGAGCCTTAGAAAACGATTCAACGAATGATGCAGTTTTAGCTGTGTTTGAATTTTATGCTGATTCAGGCAAACAACTTCCAGCAACAATCAGGACAGAAAATACGGGTTCACCAGTACTTTTGGATTCATTGATTATGGCTGAAGTGATTAGGGGGTGAGTATGAAAAAAATGATTAAGATTGAAATATATCATGATGGTGAATTTTATTGTGCCAGGTGTCTTGATTTTGATATTTTTAGTCAGGGAATAAGTCTTGATGAAGTGGTTGAAAATATTAAAGAAGCAGTCGCCTTGTATTTCGAAGATGACCCTTCTGAACTGGTAGGATATGAGCGTAACCCTTCTATTTTTTCCATGATGGATTTAGGAGAGGTTCATGTCTGAAAAGATGCCGATTGTATCAGGAAAAGTCTTGATACGTTTCTTGGAATCGTTGGGTTATGGAGTTGTAAGGCAAAGAGGCAGCCATGTTCGGCTTGTAAAGCATACTATAGCGGGTAATCACAAAATTTCTATCCCCAATCATAATCCCGTGGCAAAAGGTACATTGTCGGATATTTTAAGCAAAGTTTCTATCTGGTGTCAGGTTGATAAGCAGGAATTGGCCGCAAGACTGAGAAAAAGTTAGTGTGGTTAAGTGATAAAGGGCTGGTCTGTTATTTTCTGTCCGGGTATGTTATTGAGTTTTTGGAATTCAATATATGTGAGGTGTTTATGACATTAAAAAAGGTTATGGAATCAGCAAAAGGGCTAACAGTGACAGTAAGTGAAAAGGCATTTGTGGTACATTGTTTGATTTCTTCCCTTGAAACAAAGCAAGATGATGATGTAGACAATGCATGGAAAGAATTGGCTGAAAAAAGGTGCGATGAATTGCTTTCCGGGAAAGTTTCGGGAAGGGAATATAATGGGAAGAAGTAAAAAAGCAAATCATATGGCCCGGGCAAAAAAGGAGTTTGAGCAGGCCGGGCTGGTGGTGATGTCTTATCCGGTTGATTTTCAGGTATCCCAGGGGAAAAAGATGTCGGTGATGGATTTTCTGCCGCAGGCTGGAGCGCTGCGGAATACTGAGCTGGGAATAAAGGAGATTCTGGGAAGGATGTGGAGCAGTGTTAAGTTTTAAGTGGTTAAGTATTAAGTAGGTAGGCCTATGAAGCCGAGGATATTTTTGTCTCCGCCGCATATGGGTGGTCTGGAGCAGCAGTTTATCAGGCAGGTTTTTGAAAGCAATTACATTGCTCCTGCAGGGCCGGAGATAGAGGCTTTTGAACAGGCGTTTTGTGAGTATACCGGCATCAGTCATTGCGTGGCCCTGTCCAGCGGAACTGCAGCCATGCACCTGGCGTTGAAGGAGCTGGGGGTGGAGCCGGGAGATGAGGTGATCGGGTCTACGCTGACCTTTGTGGGCAGTATCAGCCCGGTGATATTTCAATGTCATTCAAAATTATTTACAGAGCAGAATTAGTTATTTCAACATGTTATATGTTTGGAATATGGATAATCCATACACCACCTAATAAAAATAATGGGTCGTGTATGGATTTGTTAAATTAAG
>JAYEJJ010000189.1:0-2709 GCA_034660495.1 Thermodesulfobacteriota bacterium
TACAGCCGCCGCCGTTATAACCCTGCTCCTGCTGGACAATAAGAAATTTCCTGCCGGATTAATTGTTGTCTCAGGCGGCATTGCTGTCGGCCTGGCTCTGGGTGCCAGACTGGATTTAAAGGGCAGTTGCCTTGGTTTTAATTTTCCGGAGATACTTCCATTTGGTTTTCCTGCCAGAGCGGATTTTACCTTTGCCCTGTTTGCCCTGGTGCTGCCCCAGCTTCCCATGACAATCGGCAATGCAGTGCTGGCCTATACAGATCTTTCAAAGACGTATTTCAAGTACCACTCGGTTAAGGTGACCAACCGGAATGCCTGTGTCAGTATGGCGCTGGCTAATTTTTTCAGCTTTTTGTTCGGCGGTATGCCAATGTGCCATGGCGCCGGAGGCCTGGCAGCCCATTATCGTTTCGGGGCGCGGACCTCCGGGTCCAATATCTTGATCGGATGTTTTTTCCTGGTACTAGCCGTAGGTCTGGGGGACCAGATCGTCAATTCTTTAAATTTTCTTCCCATGTCTATTTTAGGTGTTCTGCTGGTGTTTGCCGGTTCTCAGTTGACCCTTACCATTATGGAACTCAGCCAGCGCCGGGACTATTTTGTTGCCACACTAATGCTGAGCATTACCCTGGCGTCAAATCTGGCTGCCGGCTTTATTGCCGGCATGATTGTGGCATTGCTTCTTAAATGGGATAAGCTGTCTGTATAAAGGAGTTTACTTTATCCGATTTTTTGTTTCACAGCTGCGGAAATGGCTGCTGCAGCACCGTCAATCCCTATATTTTTTGTATTTAACACCATATCATAGTTGACAGGGTCAGCTATTGAGGTGTTGAAATATTTCCGGATAAAGGATCGTCTTGTGGATTCCGTCTGGGTAATTCGCCGGGCTGCACTTTCCACAGAAACATTGAACGCATCGGCTATGAACCGGCACCGCATGTCAAAGGGAGCCGTGATTTTGGCACTGATCCGTTTTTCAGGCGGAATAATAAAATTTGATCCCCTGCCCACAATCACACAATTGCCGTGCCTGCCCATGGTCCCCACAACTTTCATCAGGTGCTTCATGTATTTGTCCGGCCAGAGATATCGTTCGTCCACCATGGAGGCGATCCAGTTGTCAAGGGTATTCAGCCCCCTTTCGTCCAGGGTCTCAATGAACCTGATACTGATATTGGCATCTTCAGCCATTTCATGGACGACTTCCTGATGAAAGATATCAAAATTCAGTCTTTCTGCAATTTTTTCAGCAACGATTCTGCCCCCGCTGCCGGGTTCCCTGGAGATGGTCACTGAAATCACAGGTTTTGATTTGTCTTCATTTCTTTCCTGTTTATGGTAATCCCATTTTTTTACCTGCTCCTCAATTATTTTGCTGATAGACCTTTTTTTAGTTTCCATACCATTTCCTCCTTTATGGGGTTAAAAGATGAATAGACGTGAAAATTAAGAGTACACCTTAGCGTTAAAATCAGGTTACGACAGTTAACGTTTAAACGTTTAAATACCATAGTAATGATGTATTGTCAATAGTTATTCAAAAAATCAGGCGAGAGGTATTCCGGCTGAGGATAATTGTAAAATCCTGGAACAGCATTTCCGGGTTTTTTGGGAAAACCGAATTTTTTGTGTGGGGTTTTTAAATCTATAAAGCCACTGCACAACGCAGAAGCAGAAAAGTAAAAAAGAAAAAAATATTGATTTTTATGTGATAACTTTATAGACCTGTCAAAATGGCGGAAAATAGAGAGAAAAGGAACTTGTACGTTGCAATATTTGCATCATATCATCTGTGAATACAAAAAAAATTTTTATTCAACAGGATTTTTATAAAAAAGGAGCGTAAATCGGCCATGAATTCAAAATTTATTTTTTCTTTAATTCTTGTTCTGTTTTTAGGATGGTCTATCAAGGATGACCTGGGGTTTATCTGGATGTATTTACACAAAAAAGAGATAACTCAAAAACAGGGGGTGGTCACCGGAAAATATAAAAAGTCAGGATTTTATAACCGGGGTGCGGACAATATGCATTATTTTATAGAAATTCAGGATCTTAACGGGACCTGTAATGGAACCAGCCGAATTTCAAAAAAAGAATTTAATGAGCTCAGTGTAAATGACAGAATCCCGGTGTTAGCCTATGATACATACTGCCTGGCTGCTTTTGATGTCCATATGTATGCGCCGCCGCTATTGCATTTTATTTTACCAGGCATGCTTCTGCTGCTTACCCTTTTTTATCTGGGATCAGGGATTCGGGATATTTTAGTATCCCGGAAAAACGGTCATACCCCTTAATACTCTATCATCACGTTTTTTGAGTAGCGCCGCTCCCAGCGGTTGCCTGTCAGGAACAAGAAAGTCTGATCTCCTTTGTTGTGATGCTGTGCATTATGGGTGTTTATAAGGATATGCCCGGCAGCACGTTGTGTTACCGGGCACATTTGAGTTGAAGCATTATGGCTGGTTTAAACGTTGATCATCAAGTAAAAGGGGTTAGTTTTTGTTCATATCTATATCAACAAGTTCAAATTTCATTGGGTGAGAAAAGTCCACTATTTTAATATCAAACCAGTAACTCGATGATCAAGTTTTTTCCCAGCCCTTGTAAATACTGGGGTATCAATGATGTGATTTTACAAGATTTTTTTGTCAAAAAACCCTAACCTATTGATATTATTTGTTTTAAAAAACAGTGCCTCAA
>JAYEJJ010000190.1:0-13083 GCA_034660495.1 Thermodesulfobacteriota bacterium
TTATATTTAGGCTACAATTAAGCCGCCATGATAATTCATACATTTTATAAATTTACAAGTGACTGATTTAAAAACAAATAATTACAGTAAGTTGTTGCGATCCAACCGCCATTTGCGGTCATAGATTATTATTATAAATTTACTACCCGGAGGGGAGGTCTTCTGCTTTACAATAGATGATCAGGTTTTTATGTCTGGTTTTTGGAGAACAGGGTCAATCCTTTGGTTTCGGCGTTATCTGCCACAGCCGGTATAAGCCCGGGACGGTACAGATAATGCCATTGATAATGCCATTGATGAAGCCCTGCTCCCTAACAATAAGGATTATATAAAAGCAATCCCCGATAAAGTCAAGCAATGTCTGAACGAAAAGCCTGATCATCAGGGAGGAATAAAAAAAGAAAGCCCTGCCCGGCGCATTTTTCTCTATTGACAAAAAAAAGAACTTTGATACCATCAACTATTTTTAATGACCAGACCCTGCCTGGAACAATACAACCGGACCGGCGGCCGGTGCACCTAATACTCGATCATCAAGTTTTTTGAATACCGCTGGGGGCTCTTAATCGGCTGTTTCATATAAAAAAAAGGAGTAATTAAAAATGGAATTTTTTTTCAAACCAGACGGCATTGCACTGATAGGTGCTACCTCCAATCCCTTAAAAGGCGGAAATGCCATATTAAAAAATCTGAAAAAGGGCTTTAAAAGCGGTATCTATCCAGTCAATCCCAAATACAAACAGATTGAAGATCTTACCTGTTATGCGTCAATACGGGAGATCCCCCACAAAGTGGATATTGCCATTGTGTTTGTACCGGGAAAATTTGTAAACCCCATGATTTCTCAATGTGCTGAAAAAGGGATAAAAGGGATTATTATTGAATCCAGTGGATTTGCCGAGTCCGGGAGAGAAGGCCTGCAGATGCAGAAAAAACTCGCCGCTGCCGCAGAAAAAGCCGGAATCAGACTGTGGGGACCTAACTGCATGGGTGTAGTGGATATTGCCCATAAAAAAATCCTCTCTTTTGTCTCTCCATCCATATGGGACACACTGCTTGCCGGAGATGTCTCCCTTATCGTCCAGAGCGGCATGCTGTCCGGTGCGTTTCTCATTGACACCATGTCCCACCAGACTATGGGAATCAGCAAGGTATGCTCCATTGGCAACAAAATGGATGTCAATGAATGTGAGATACTGGAATACCTGATCCAGGACAATTCCACCCGGGTCATCGGGCTTTACCTTGAATCCTTTGCCAGCGGCAGAAAATTCATTGACATCTGCAGCCAAAGCACCAAACCCATTGTTCTGCTCAAGGGTGGGAAAAGTGAAAAAGGGGCCAGGGCCGCCATGGGACATACGGCCAGCATGGCAGGAAACAATGAAATCGTTAAAGGGGCCATGGCCCAGGCCGGGGTTACCCAGGCAGATGACTTCCAGCATATGATGGATATCTGCCGTTCCCTATCCGCCTATCCTGAAAATTTTTCCAGGGACAGCAAAAAGGGCAGGATTGCTGTGCTAACCTATACCGGCGGAGCCGGCATTGTATCTTCGGATTTTATCGATACCAAAAACAATGTGGAAATGGCAGAGTTGTCCCCCTCCAGCAGAGACCTGCTGGAAAAAATTTTCCCGGAATGGATGCCGGTGGCCAATCCAATTGACCTCTGGCCTGCTGTTGAACGTAACGGGGTGGAAACAGCCTATGGAACCGCCATAAAGGCCGTATGCAGAGATCCTTATGTGGACGGTATTCTGATCCATGCCTTTGCCGGTGGATTTGCCCTGAATCTTGATATTGAGTCCCTGGCAGCTGAAGCCGGATCTGCGCGAAAACCTTTGTTCTGCTGGCTCCTTGGTGAAAGAGAAAGTGCCATGGCCTTTCAGATCCGCTGCAACAAGGTAAAAGTTCCGGTTTTCCGGGAAATATTCCGGGCCGTGGAATGTATGAATGCGGTGTTTTCCAGACAACATGTCACAACCGGCCAGGAAAATGCTGCAGCAGGGGACAGTGCCGGGACAGGGGCCTTTCCAGTCTGTCTGCCTGAAACAGAGATCCCTGAAACTTCTGAATTAACCATCCTGGATGAATTTCACGCCAAAAAAATACTCGCCAGCGCAGAAATTCCAGTAACAGAGGAGGACATTGCCCAGTTTCCTGAAACCGCAGCACAGACTGCTTTAAAAATTGGCTTCCCCATTGTCATGAAAGGCCTTGTGCCGGATATGGTACATAAAACAGAATCCGGCCTGGTCAGTTTGAATATCCGTTCAAAACAGGAGGTTGAAGAAGAGTTTAAACGCCTTAACACTGACATGAAACACAAGGGAAACATTCTGGTACAGCAGCAGATCAAAATTGATGTGGAACTCATAGCAGGGCTTGTAAATGACCCGCAGTTTGGTCCCTGTGTCATGCTTGGAATAGGCGGCATCATGGCTGAAATCCTTGATGATGCCCTTTTCAGGGTAGCGCCGATAACCTTGGAACAGGGCATTGAAATGACAAACAAACTGAAAAATCAGAAACTTTTAAACGGATTCAGGGGTGCGGCTAAGGCTGACAGGGAAAAAACAGCTGACATTCTTGTTAAAATCGGCAGAATGGGATATGATCATCCAGAAATCAGAGAGATCGACATCAATCCTCTGGTAATAAGCAGAGGGACCCCAATAGTTGTGGACGCCTCTATAATCAGAGAAAAAAACAAATAACACCCAGGGAGACAATGCATGTCAGAAATTAATGCTGTAATGGAAACCAACAAAGGAACAATCAAACTCAAACTTTTTGCAGAAAAAGCACCTGTAACCACTGCCAGTTTTGTAAATCTCATCAACCGGGGGTATTACAACGGCCTGAAATTCCACAGGGTGATCCCTGATTTCATGATCCAGGGCGGATGCCCTGACGGCAACGGCATGGGCGGACCCGGATACGAATTTGAAGATGAATTTGACAAAGAACTGAGGCACAACAAACCCGGCATTCTTTCCATGGCCAACGCCGGGCCTAAAACAAACGGCAGCCAGTTCTTTATCACCCACGGCCCCACCCCCCATCTGGATGACCTCCATTCTGTTTTTGGAGAGGTGACATCTTCAGAAGATATGGATGTTGTCAATAAAATACAGCAGAACGACACCATAATAAAGGTAATCATTGAAGGGGATACCTCAAAGCTGATTAAGGAACAGGAAAAACAAATAAACCAGTGGAACCAGAAAATTGATAAGAAGTTTCCAAATTTATCAAAAAAATAGAACTTTACAATATATTCAGAGCCATTTCCCACACCGGCATGGCCCTGAACCAAAGCCTTTCTGCCTGACGGCCATGTCAGGCAGGACGAACCAAAAAAGTCAAACACGCCACGCCCTTCTTTGCCAAGCCCCCCTTACATAGATCCCCTGAACAAAACCGTCAAAAGATTTTCTGCCCTGTCAGAACTGAAAAAAGATTTTGTTGAACCCTTAAACTTGGGACGTCTAAATCTGCCGTTTTCATTGCTCATTTTTTGGCCCTCGTATAAATTATCGAAAAGCCTTTCAGCAAGGGCGCTTTGCCTAC
This sequence comes from Thermodesulfobacteriota bacterium, assembly GCA_034660495.1. Lineage (GTDB taxonomy): Bacteria > Desulfobacterota > Desulfobacteria > Desulfobacterales > Desulfobacteraceae > DATFJZ01. The sequence goes on from JAYEJJ010000190.1 coordinate 3,577, forward strand.
TTTTCAAGGTCCAAAAAATGAACAATAAAAAGAGGGCCAAAAAGCGGGTTTTAGACACCCCACCTTAAACTCGATGATCAAGTTTTAAACATATCAAAATACCTGTTATTTAAATTATCATGAAAAAATCATGAATAAAATTCAAAAAAAAAATTGTTGACATTATAAAAATTTTATTACAATAAAACAATTATTCGCAGCATTTCGCCTGCAGATCTCGTACAGGATAAAATTTTAATTCTTTGATATTTGCATTAAAATAAGCTGGTTATGGTGTAAAAAATGCTGTTTTTTGAAGAATTGGACATTTGTAATATTACCAGGCACATTAAATTCAATAGGTTATGTCTGAAAAGGGTTATTTTAAAAAAAATTTACTGCCTTTATTGTCCAAAAAAATAGTCTTATTATGGCCAAAAACAACGAGGTCTGGAAATATTATTTCAATGTATATTCGAATTAGGATCAGGCTTTCCCAACTGGCAGTAAGGCCCTGCAAAAGTAAACCCCCTGTGTTCTTTTTTTTATCACAGGCAAACGCCATGGCGGCGTGAATAACCAGCAGATTTAAATCACGGTATTAAGAATGTTAATTTTAACCATGTTAAATTAAGGAGAGTCAATTATGGCAAATCTGTACAACGAAGCTTACAACCAATCTATTAATGATCCTGAAGCCTTCTGGGGGCCCATAGCTGAAGAATGCCACTGGTACAAAAAATGGGATAAAGTGTTTGACGACTCTAACAAGCCTTTTTATAAATGGTTTCCCGGCGGCGAGATGAACACATGCTACAATGCCCTTGATCTACACGTTGAAGACGGAATCGGAGACAACGCCGCTTTAATCTATGACAGCCCGGTTACCGGCACCAAAAGAACATACACCTTTACTGAGCTGAGAGATCTGGTTGCAAAATTTGCCGGCGTTCTGGCAGCCAAAAATGTTAAAAAAGGAGACAGGGTCATCATCTATATGCCCATGATACCGGAAGCAGTCATTGCCATGCTGGCCTGCGCCCGTATCGGTGCGATTCACTCTGTTGTTTTTGGTGGATTTGCAGCCAATGAGCTGGCCACCCGCATCAATGATGCCAAGCCCAGGGTCATTGTGTCTGCCTCATGCGGTATTGAAGTTGCCAGAGTCATCCCGTACAAACCCCTGCTTGACCAGGCCATAGAAAGGGCTGACTCCAAACCGGATGCCTGCATCATTTTCCAGCGTCCCCAGGAAAAAGCAGAGCTTCAATCCGGCAGGGACTTTGACTTTGACGATGAACTGGCAAAAGCAGCTCCCCATGATTGTGTACCGGTCAAGGCAACAGATCCCCTTTACATTCTCTATACCTCGGGTACTACCGGGCAGCCCAAGGGAGTTGTCAGGGATAACGGCGGGCACATGGTTGCTTTGAAATGGACCATGAAAGCCATTTACAATGTTGACAAAGGAGATGTTTACTGGGCAGCCTCAGACATTGGATGGGTCGTGGGCCATTCCTATATCGTGTACGCCCCGCTTTTCAGAGGATGCACCACGATCCTGTTTGAGGGAAAACCGGTTGGCACACCCGATGCCGGCGTTTTCTGGCGGGTAATTTCCGAGCATAAGGTAAAATCACTGTTCACCGCCCCAACCGCTTTCAGGGCCATAAAACGGGATGATCCCAGAGCAGAATTGTTAAAAGACTACGATATTTCATGCTTTAACATTCTCTTTCTTGCCGGAGAACGCCTTGACCCGGATACCCTGTCCTGGGCTGAAAACAATCTCAAAGTTCCTGTTATCGATCACTGGTGGCAGACGGAAACCGGCTGGGCCATTGCTGCCAACTGCATGGGGCTTCACCATTTTCCAGTGAAACCCGGTTCACCCACAAAAGCCGTGCCTGGATGGGATGTCAAGGTGGTTGATCCGGACAACAAACTTGTCGCACCCGGCGAAATCGGCGCCATTGTAGTCAAACTTCCCCTGCCTCCAGGCTCCCTCCCCACCCTGTGGCAGAACGATGAAAGATATATTGAAGCTTATCTGGAAGAGTTCCCAGAATACTACAAGACTGCAGATGCCGGATATATTGATGAAGATGGCTATATCTATGTTATGACCCGGACCGACGATATTATCAATGTTGCCGGACACAGGCTTTCCACAGGGGCAATGGAAGAGGTTCTGGCCAACCACCCGGATGTTGCTGAATGTGCGGTCATGGGGGTTGAAGATCAGCTCAAGGGCCAGATTCCGTTAGGCATGCTCGTGCTTAACTCCGGTGTAACAAAGGACCATGATGAAATTGTAAAGGAATGCATAAAAATGGTCAGGGAAGCCATAGGCCCTGTTGCTGCCTTTAAAACCGCCACGGTTATCAAAAGACTCCCCAAAACCAGATCCGGCAAGATCCTCAGGGGAACCATGAGATCCATTGCCGATAAAAAAGAATTCAAAGTACCGGCAACCATTGATGATCCAGCGATAATTGATGAAATCAAGCAATCACTGTCTTCCATAGGATACGGGAAATAGTTTACCCGGGTTTTATACGTTTATTTTTCCCCGTGGGGCGGCCCCGTGTTTTGATCCCGGGCCGCCCCACAACAAACCATAAAATCATCAGCTGTCAGCCCCCCCCCCCGGAAAAAATCAATCCGTTTTTTACTTGTCTTGTAATTTCCTGCAAAACAGGATAATAATCCTCGATGATCAAGTTTTTCTATAGAAGAACCGATCAAGCGCCCCCGACGGTTGCCCTGTCATGAACATTGAGAACCAAAGGAGATAAGGTTTTTTGCCCTGCCAGGCGTTAAAAAAATCAATCTGTTTGAGGACCGAAGGCCTCATTGCCGCTGATTTTTACGAAAATGATGAACGTAACGGAGAAAAAAAGTGATTGATCTTAGAAGTGACACCGTAACACAGCCCACCCCTGCCATGTTAAATGCCATGGCCAATGCTGAAGTCGGAGATGATGTCTACGGAGAAGACCCTACTGTAAACCGGCTGGAATCCATGGCCGCCAGCCGGGTTGGAATGGAAAGCGCCGTATTTGCATCCTCCGGGACCCAGACCAATCTGCCGGCCCTGTTAACCCACTGCCAGAGAGGAGAAGAATATATTGTGGGTCAGCAGGCCCACACTTACAAATATGAAGGCGGCGGTGCCGCTGTCCTGGGCAGCATCCAGCCCCAGCCCCTGGAATTTGAAGCCAATGGAACACTGGATCTTGCAAAGGTTGAAGCGGCGATTAAGCAGGAGGATTTTCATTTTGCAGAAACCCGGCTCCTGTGCCTTGAAAACACCCAGGCCGGCAAGGTTCTGCCCCTGGATTACATTGCCCGGGCCGGTGAATTTGCAAAAGAAAAAAACCTGAGCCACCATCTGGACGGAGCAAGACTTTTCAATGCTGCCGTGGCACTTCACCTACCGGCAAAAGACATCACCCGGCATTTTGATACAGTATCCTTTTGTCTTTCCAAGGGACTTGGGGCACCTGTCGGCTCTATGCTCTGCGGAAACGCCAGTTTCATAAAAAGAGCCCGCAAATGGCGCAAAATGCTCGGGGGCGGCATGCGCCAGGCCGGCATTCTGGCAGCAGCCGGGATTTATGCCCTGGAAAACAATATTGAGCGGCTGGCCATTGATCATGAAAATGCCAGATGGCTTTTAGAGGGGCTTTCAACAATTCATGAGATACGTCTGACACCGGAATCTGCCGCCACCAATATGGTTTTTATACATATAAAAAAAAATCACCCCTCTCTGTCAGCCTTTATGAAGTCAAAGGGGATTTTGATTCCCAAGGGTCAGTTTCTGCGCCTGGTCACCCATCTGAATATATCCAGACAGGACATTTCCTCTGTGGTTGCCGCATTTAAAGCCTGTTTTGCATCCAGATAAAAAATCAACATGGCATTAGAAAAACAAAACATTTTCTCCCCGTTTATGATGGCAGGCATACTTGCTGTGCTTTTACCGATTTTCTTTTTTATTACCCTGGACAGGATGGAAAAGCTTAAAACGCATATGAACAGCCGCCTTCTGTCCAGAGGCAGTGCACTGATACGCACCTTTGAAGCCGGGACGCGTACTGGCATGCTGACCATGAACTGGGGATCGCGGCGTATTCAGGCCATGCTCCTTGAAACATCGTACCAGCCGGGCATCTCTTATATCATTATCACTTCAGCAAACGGAAAAATTCTGGCCCACAGCAATTCGGAAAAATTAGGAACAACCATAAATGCCATGCCGGACACATCTGCTCTGGATGAAAATTTTTCCATGGTGACTCACAGAATCCTTAAACCGTCGGACAAACGGGTATTTGAAGTGTTCAAGCAATTTACCCCCCTCAGGGGAAAATACCGCAGCAGACCAGGGCCCATGCACCCCATGGATAGGAAAGCCTGCAGAGACGAAGGGGGTAGTACCCCTGGAAAAACCTGTGACCGTCCCTGGTTCAATGCCCCCCATTCCCCTTACGGGTCAAAAAATCATTTTCACGGCAGCCCCCTAAAAAAAAAGGACACTGCCCTGGAAGCACAATACATATTTGCCGGCCTGTCCATGGCCCAGGTTGATTCTGCCCAGAAACGGCTGATAAAAAAAACCATAGGCAGCGGCATTTTCTTTTTCATTCTGGGGTGTGCCGGCATTACAGCGCTGACGGCATTTCAGGCATATCAGACAGCAAAAGCCAGTCTGACCCGAGTCAAAGCCTTTTCTAGCAATATCATCCAGAATATGCCTGCAGGCCTGATGACCCTCAGCCTGGACAAAAAAATCACCTCCATCAACAAAGCAGCTGAAAATATTCTGGGCGATCCTGTGTCAGCGCCCCCTTCTGAATTCATCAAACTCTGCAGCCGCATCAAAGGTGAAAAAGACGTTGTTTCTGAAAAAATAACGCTGAATCCGGGCAGCTTAAATGAGCGCCGCCTGGATGTGACAATTTCTTCTGTTATGGACAATCAAAACCAGGTACAGGGGGTTCTCTTTTTATTCAGGGATATGACCCGGCTAAAACAATTGAAGCAGGAAATTGAGACCACAAGACATCTGGCGGCCATTGGCAAACTTGCCGCGGGAGTGGCCCATGAAATCAGAAACCCCTTAAGTTCCATAAAGGGATTTGCTACCTATTTTATGAAACACCAGGAAAACAATCAAAAAGAAAGGCAAACCGCTGAGATAATGATTCAGGAAGTGGAACGGATCAACCGGTCCATAACCCGGCTTCTTGAATTTGCAAGGCCTGTGGAACTGAAAAAAAGCCGCGTTCACATCCGGGAACTGATCGCCCATTCTCTGAAACTGGTGCAGCAGGATCTTGATCAAAAAAATATAAAAGTAATTGTAACATACCATACCCAAAAAGAATTTTTATTCACAGACCCTGAAAAAATCAATCAGGTTTTGCTTAATTTATACATGAATTCCATTTATGCCATGAATGAATCAGGAGAACTGGCTATAGCCATTTCTGATGCTGATAAAGAAAACAAAATTAACATAAGGGTTTCAGACACTGGCTGCGGGGTTGATCCCAAAGATCTGGAGGCCCTGTTTGATCCCTATTTTACCACACGGCCCAATGGTACAGGGCTTGGACTTTCCATTGTACAAAAAATCATTACCCGCCTTGACGGAGAAATCAGTGTTCAGAGTGAAAAAGGGAAAAACACCACATTTACAATAACTTTGCCCGGCTGAAACCAGGATTTATCCAGTCTGCATTTCAGAAAAAAAAGCAGGCCTGAAGGAGCAGTGTCATATGCAGAACAGAATACTTGTGGTAGAGGACGATGCCGCCCATGCCAGAATGCTTGAAACCCTGATATCAGACTGGGGATATGAAACTATTCTGGCAGATGACGGCGATACTGGACTGGCCATGGTAAAAAACCGGGCCTTTGATCTGGTGCTTATGGATATGAAAATGGTCAAAATGTCAGGCATGGAAGCGTTGAAACAAATCAAGGCATTCAACCCGTCTCTTCCTGTGATCATGATGACAGCCTACTCATCTGTTGATACCGCGGTAGAGGCACTTAAGATCGGGGCTTACGATTACCTTACCAAACCCCTTGATTTTGACAGGCTGAAACTTACCATTGAGCGGACCATGGAAACCCTGCTGCTTAAAACTGAAAACAAAGCCCTTAAAAACCAGTTAAAAAACAGATCTTTGACCCACAGCATTATCGGGAAAAGCCCTGTAATGGAGACGCTTTTAGACACCATCCTTATGGTGGCTCCCACTGATGCCAATGTTCTGGTGACAGGGGCATCAGGCACAGGAAAGGAACTGGTATCCTCGGCTATCCATGACAACAGCCCAAGAAAACACCATCCCTTTGTCCGTATCAACTGCGCGGCAATCACAGAAACACTTCTGGAATCCGAACTCTTCGGCCATGAAAAAGGGGCGTTCACCGGTGCAGAAAAAAAACGAAAGGGGAAATTTCAGACAGCCGACAAGGGTAGTATTCTTTTGGATGAAATCGGAGAAATGAGTTTTGGCATGCAGGCAAAGCTCTTACGGGTCATCCAGGACAGGGAAATCACCCCGGTGGGCAGTGAAACAAGCCATAAAGTGGATGTGAGGGTCATTGCATCCACAAACCGGAACCTGAAAGCCATGGCAGAGGAAAAAAAATTCCGCTATGATCTCTACTACCGGCTCAATGTTGTCACCATTGATGTTCCGCCCCTCGCCAGCAGAGTTGATGATATTCCCCGCCTGACCCTGCACTTTCTTGACATTTTTTCCCAGAAAAACAAACGGAACATAAAAGGATTTTCACCCGATGCCATGGATGCCATGATCCGGTACCCCTGGCCGGGCAATGTCAGAGAGCTTATGAATGCGGTTGAAAGAGGGGTTGTGCTTACCCGGTCCGATTATATTTCCAAAAAGGAACTTCCCTTTATCATTACAGAACAGGACGGGTCATCAGAAACCAGCACATCTGAAATCAAGGATATTCCCCTGGCTGACATTGAAAAAAAGGCAATTATTGCCACCTTTGAATCCTGTGGCGGCAATAAAAGTGAAACTGCCAGAAGGCTTGGTATTACCCGTAAAACCCTTGCAAAAAAACTCGACTCCTACAAATGAGTGGGGGGCTTGGTCATAACTTCGGCCAAATCGACTGGTCTGTTGATCAACGGATCAACGGGGTCAGGCTTCGGTTATTACGCTTTTGACAAAGGACTCTGTTTAAAGGCAAATTTAAACAAAAGCGCAATAACTGAAGTCTGACACTACCCCTGAGTGGGGATGGTTAACGACCAGAGGAATGGGGAGCAGATGAAAATCCAGGCACTTAATTTTCAGTGAGTCTTTTCACCTGCTCCAGCCCTTCTGTTATGATTTTTGATTAAATCCTGTTTTGTCTTTTAATTAAATCGGTTGTAATCCTGTCCCTGAAAATTTCTGCAGCCCGGATTTTTGAATTTTCTTCCTTGCCCGGATTTAAATTTTCCAGTCATTCCCCCATTAAACCCATGACCGGCAAAGAATCCAAACCTGAAATCAGGGACAGCCTCCTTAACTTCAAGCATCATATTGATTCGCTTTTCATGGATTTCTTTTTGAAGGTTACACTTTTCTTCAGACAGCTTTAACAGCCTGACTTTATCAGGTTTTGAGGTCTGCATGAGCATTCTGAAAGCCTGGCGCTTCTGCATAAGCTGCATCCTGGTTTCCAGAGTATCATCAATAAAAGCCTGGTGCAGTGTTTTCAATTTTTCCTTCTGGGTTTCGGAAAGGTCCTGCCAGCTCGAACTGCAGTCTGCAAAACACAAATAATTTCCTCCCATGCCCTTTCCATGGCCCCAGGCAAATGCCTGTGATCCGGTAAAAACAACGGCTGCTACCATAATTACAGCAATAAGTCCTTTTTTCATAACGCTCTCCCTGTTTAAACGTTTTAAATTACGGGCTGACAATCATCATACCCATCTGTTTTTTCTCTAGCCCCTGAGACCCAGACCTGCAGAACTCAGGGGACATACATTCAATGGGAATCCTTTGTGTTCCCTTGTTTAAGACAGAGATAAGCAAGGCACATGCCAAAAGAAAAGCTTTAAGTTAACCCCTTGTATTTTCGTTAAATAATATCTATTACGGTCCAAACTTCTTTACCGCAAAAAACTGGATATGCATACTTTTTACTCATATCTGCATACCCACCTGGGTAAAAAACAATCAGGTTTCCTGTATATATGGATGATCGTCTGGTTTTTGGTGGACAGGATCAATCTGAAAACTCCTTTAAAATGTCTTCCATCCATTTGGCCACTTTAATGTTTTTTTGCCGGTGGCAGCTCAAGGTATAAGGCTTGATATCAACAACTGGGCTCCCATTAACCGCCTCAAGCCCCTTTACCATTAAAGAATTTCCTTTTCTGGATATCAGTTCAACCGCTGTTATCAGAACAGGATTGGGTCTTGCCGGGCTGCAGGTCGAAAAAATACCCTTTTCAGGCATCTCCTTATTTCCCATGGGATGCACCTTTAAAAGGGAGCGGCTTTTTTCCGAAAGCAGGTGTGGCCAGTACAATACCAGAACATGGGAAAAATCTTCAATTCCCTCACAAATGCCCTCAAAACAGTCATAGATCACTATTTCAGTAATGGTTTGCTTTATCTTTGCATGCCTTTTTATCATCTCTTCATGTTCCATGGTGGAAGAGAGTTCCTTTTCATCTCCCTTGAGGCTGGAAGCCGTTATGGTATTTTTGATGATGCCCACAGGTTCCATTACCATTTTAAGTATTTCTTTTGTATCCATTTATTACACTCCTGTATTTAGACCTCTTTTTTTTTATAACCAGCCATGAAGAACAGCATCACAACAAATACTGAAACTTAAAATTCAACACTGATTCCCGTGCCCACGGTCAGATCCGTTCCTGGATAACCGCTGGTATTTTCGTATTCTTCATCAAAAAGGTTATGGCAGTACAGCATCAGCCTGCAGTTGCGAAGCCCCTGAAATTCATCAAACAGCTTGTGAGTAACAGAAATACCGGCAATGTCAAAGGAATCAATGGGAATATCCTCGAATTCATACACATCCGGTGCAGTTTCAGTACTGGTTTTGACCACCTGCTCATCCTGGTACTCATAGTTAAAGGTCACACTGGTGGCCGGGGAGATCTGCCAGGTCAGCCTTGCTGTAAAAAAATGCTCTGCCCTGTCGTCCAGTTCTGTCTCACCGCTGAGCTCTCTGCCCTGGTTTTCAAAATCCTGCCAGGCATACCCCGGAACAAAGGACAGATCGTCTGTCAGATGGCCGTCCAGCTGAACTTCTATCCCCTGCTGGACCACCTCGTCCAGGTTAATTTTATAATCCAGATATTCCAGACCTTCCTCAACTTCAGAACTCCTGACCTCAGCTAATTTTGAATGCATAATCATTTTCTATATATAGTATTTTTTTTAAAAACAAAGACAATAAGCACAATATATGGTATTTGTCTGGTTTTTTTTATGCATTTAAAAT